>NZ_JBHXAS010000024.1:0-51321 GCF_042727425.1 Peribacillus sp. NPDC060253 | reverse complement strand
GATTATAAATAGGAGCGTATTAAAAAAAAGCTATTGGAGGAATTTATTATGTCATTGATCAATAAACAAGTTGAAGATTTTAAAGTACAAGCTTACCATGCAGGAGAATTCAAAGAAGTTACACTTGAAGATGTTAAAGGAAAATGGGCAGTATTCTTTTTCTACCCAGCTGACTTCTCATTCGTATGTCCAACTGAATTAGCTGACCTTCAAGATAACTATGAAACATTCAAAGAAATTGGTTGTGAAGTTTACTCAGTATCAACAGATACTCATTTCAGCCACAAAGGATGGGCAGATGCTACTGATACAATCGGTAAAATTCAATATCCTATGTTAGCAGACCCAGCAAACGTCTTATCCCGTCAATTCGGTGTTTTGATTGAAGAAGATGGATTAGCTCTACGTGGAACTTTCATCGTAAATCCAGAGGGACAAATTAAAGCATACGAAGTGAATGACTTAGGAATTGGCCGTAATGCTGAAGAACTTGTGAGAAAAGTTCAAGCTGCACAATTCGTAGCAGAACACGGAGATAAAGTTTGCCCAGCTAAATGGACTCCAGGTGAAGCAACGCTAGAACCAAGCCTAGACCTTGTAGGTAAACTTTAATTCTTAATGGGAAAATCCATTACTCCGGTTAATGGACCCATGATTATGATAATGGGGACAATTCGTTTCTGACAAGTATCTAATGACAAAAGGCACTTACCTAAAATAAGTGCCTTTTGTTTTTCAAAATAATCAGTTTAGCACGTATTATTTTTCAGCTAGGAGAACAAATATGAAAAAAATATATGATCTATTAATTATTGGCGGCGGCCCTGCAGGCCTCTCAGCGGGCGTTTATGCAGGAAGAGCCAAATTAAAGACTATAATTCTTGAAAAAGGCACTGGGGGCGGACAAGCCGCAACTACATCTGAAATAGCCAATTATCCTGGAATCCGCCATATTTCAGGCCCGAGATTAGTTGAAGAAATGAAGCTTCAAAATGAAGATTTTGGAGTAGAATTCGCCAAAGCGGATGTAACGGGCGTTGATTTCTCTGGTGAGGTAAAAGTCGTTAAAACTCTTGGTGGAGACTATCATGCACGGGCCGTCATCATTGCAACAGGTGCTACTCCGAGAACTCTAGGATTTCCAGGTGAAGAGGAATTTACCGGGCGTGGTGTAGCATATTGCTCAACCTGTGATGGTGAATTCTTTGAAGGGTTGGAAGTTTTCGTTATCGGGGCAGGATATGCAGCGGCTGAAGAAGCTATCTTCCTGACTCGCTTTGCCACAAAAGTTACCATCATTGCACGGGAATCAAGCTTCTCATGTGCCCCTTCCATTGTTGATAAAGTAATGGCAAATGATAAGATTGAAGTGAAATTTAATACGGAGATCCTTGGGGTGCATGGAGATGGGATGATCCAAAGTGCCCGTTTCATCAACAACGAGACTAAAGAAGAATTTGAATATAAGGCGAAGGAAGAAGACAATACGTTTGGCGTATTCGTATTCATTGGTTATGAGCCGAAAACAGAGATTTTCAATGGCCATATCGAAATGGACCATGCTGGTTACATTCTCACGGATGATGATATGAAAACGAATGTGAAGGGTGTATATGCAGCGGGAGACTTAAGGCCAAAATCCTTGCGCCAGATTATCACAGCTGTATCTGACGGAGCGATTGCTGCAACGGATGCAGGTAAATATATTGAAGAAGAAAAAGATCGCTTAGGCATTAAAGATGAGCCTGAGGTTGAAAAGCCAGCGAAGAAAGAACAGGCCGCAGTCCCAGCAGGAAAGAGCGCTTTATTAAGTGATGCGTTACGTGGCCAATTAAAGGGAATCTTCGGCAAGATGGAGAAAGAAGTAACATTGGTTTCCATCGTCGATGAAAGTTTGCCAAAATCAGTCGAATTGCGCGACTTCTTGTTGGATGTTGCGGAATTAGGCGACAAGCTTCATATTGAGTTATACAACAAAGGGGAAAATGAGGAAATTGAAGAAAAGATCAATGCAGATAAGTTCCCTGTCGTTTCCTTATTAAATTCGAATGGTGAATACAGTGGGGTCAAATACCACGGTGTACCAGGAGGACATGAGTTGAATTCCTTCATTTTGGCTATCTACAACCTGGCTGGACCTGGTCAAGCTTTGGATTCAGCCGTCTTGAGTTCAATTAAAGGAATCAGTAAAAAAGCGAACATCAAAGTGATGGTTTCATTGTCATGTCACTACTGTCCAGACGTTGTAGTGGGCGCACAACGCATTGCTATTGAAAACCCTAACGTTGAAGCTGAAATGGTCGATATAAGCAATTTCCAGGAAATTAAAAAGAAATATAAAGTCATGAGCGTGCCGGCTATGATCATCAATGATGAAGAAGTGGTATTCGGAGCTAAGAAAATTGATGAAATCGCAGCATTGTTAGTATGATAGAACACTAAATCGATAGGGGACTGTCCCCCTATCGATTTTTTTATTGGAAATGACCATTGAAAATCAGAGGATATCATGGGGTTTACATTCTTTTTATTCATAACCCTTGTCCCTTTGCATAAACTTGTACAAAAACAAGTAAAGAGACGAGGGGGCACTCATGCGTTTTCGATATAAAGGGTTATCAAGTCTGTGTATTGTCATTCTCCTGCTGTCTTTTATGGCACCTGTACAAAGCGCCAACGCAAATGTAGCCGTCAGTGCCCACAGCGCGATTTTGATGGATGAGGATAGCGGAAGGGTCATTTATGAAGTGAAAGCTCATGAAAAAAATCGCATAGCAAGTATTACGAAAATAATGACGGCTATCTTGGCTATTGAATCGGGACAAATGGATGAAACAGTAAAGATAAGCAATAATGCCTTCGGGACGGAGGGTTCTTCCCTTTATTTAAAAGAAGGAGAAAAGATTAAGCTTGAAGATTTGGTTTATGGCTTGATGCTGCGTTCAGGTAATGATGCAGCAGTGGCAATCAGCGAAAAGGTGGGTGGAAGCCTGGATGGATTCGTCTGGATGATGAATCAAAAGGCAGAAGAAATCGGTATGAAGAATACCCATTTTTCGAATCCACATGGTCTGGATAATACGGAAAACCATTATTCAACCGCATATGATATGGCTATACTGACTCGTTATGCCATGCAAAATGAAACATATGTAAAGATTGCCGGCACCAAGGAGCACAGAGCCCGTAATTCAACAGAACAATGGGACTATGTCTGGAAGAACAAAAATCGCCTTCTTACACAATTATATGAGTATTGCACAGGTGGGAAAACAGGGTATACCAAACTAGCAAAGCGCACCTTGGTCACGACGGCAACAAAAAATGGGCATGGCCTAATCGCAGTGACATTGAATGGCCCTGATGATTGGAATGATCATATTCAAATGTACGAATCCGCTTTTAAGGATTATAAACCAACGGAAATTTTACCTGAAGGCATGGTAAAAAATATGCAAAACAAAACGTATAAAGGGCATGTTTATATTAAAAATGATTTTTCGTATCCACTCACGAAAGATGAAAGAAAATTGGTCAATGTGAAAATGAAATTGTTGAAACCGCAGAAAGCTTGGAAAGATAAAAGGAAAATACCGGATGTTGTCGGGAGAGCTTCCATCTACCTCGATGGAAAGAAAATAGGTACACGCTCGATTTTTTATGGGGAATCAAAAGAAAGCTTCAAACAACAATCATTCCAATCATCATGGGCTGAGATGTTCGAAGCAGTATTGGGAATCGAACGCAATGGTTAATTACATTTGGGTTGGAATGACTGTGATCGGTATTGTATTTGGCATGATTAATGGGACGATGGATCAGGTGAATGAGGCTCTTTTTGTCAGCGCAAAGGAAGCGGTCACCCTTTGTCTGGGTCTTATGAGCATTCTTGTTTTTTGGTTGGGTTTGATGAAAATAGCGGAGGAATCGGGACTGCTTGATAAACTATCCATCTTGTTCAAGCCATTCATGAGATGGCTGTTCCCTGAAGTTCCTCCTAATCATCCCGCTATGGGGTATATACTATCGAATATGATGGCAAACACATTCGGTCTGGGTAATGCGGCTACGCCACTTGGTATAAAAGCAATGGAGCAGCTAAAGAAACTAAATGGCGGTAAAGCAACGGTCAGTCGATCTATGGTCACTTTTTTAGCGATCAATACCTCGAGCGTAACGTTGATTCCGACGACAGTCATTGCAATCCGCATGAATTACGATGCCCACTCCCCGACGGACATCGTTTTTCCGACTATAATAGCTACGGCCATTTCTGCCGTTGGAGGAGTCGCGATAGATCGATATTTTTATTACAGGAGAAAGAGGAGCGGGAGGGAATAGGATGTTGCACTGGATGACCACTATCTCGATTTGGATGATACCGATTTTGATTCTCTCTATATTACTGTACGGTACATTGAAAAGAGTCCCCACCTATGAAACTTTCGTCGAGGGGGGGAAAGAAGGGATTAACATGTCCTTTTCCCTTATCCCTTTCCTGGTAGGGATGCTTGTTGCCATTTCAGTATTTAGGGCATCAGGGGCATTGGATTTCATTGTACAATCACTAGACCCATTGCTTTCCCTGCTTCATTTTCCGTCAGAGGTTTTACCGCTTGCGATTATTAGACCAATATCAGGCACGGCCGCTTTAGGAATGACCAGTGATCTGATATCGGTTTATGGTCCGGACTCCTTTGTTGGGCGCCTAGCTGCCACGATTCAGGGGAGTACAGACACCACCTTCTATGTATTGACCGTTTATTTTGGAGCAGTCGGAATCAAAAAAATGGGAGATGCCCTTAAGGTCGGCCTTTTGGCAGATTTGGTCGGGATCATAGCAGCTGTTATCGTCGTCACACTGGTTTTCGGAATGAATTAAGAGAGGAAACGGGCAATCCCGTTTCTTTTTTTGTCTTTTTTCTTGAACTATTACTATGCTGGGCAATCATTTTTTATGGGATCAAACTTACATATAAAAGAAACATTTTTTTGAATGGAAAAAAAAGCTATGTTACACTCATTATGGAAACCAAACCATTTAACCATCTCATATTTGGTGTAATAATAAAAGAAAAGCTCTTAATCGCGAAAAACCTTTTGTTTTTGTCACTCTATATGTAATAATTGTATGATTGTGTATGTATAGACACTAACAAACGAATGATTATACTATGGGGTGAAGATAGATGGAACGATTACAAAAGGTGATAGCGCATGCTGGACTGGCTTCCCGTCGGAAAGCAGAAGAGTTGATTTTAGAAGGTAAGGTAAAAGTGAACGGTAAAGTAGTGAAGGAATTAGGTGTGAAGGTGGGTCCTAATGATAAGGTTCAAGTTAATGAAGTCCCGCTTGAAAAAGAAGCTCCTGTTTATTTCTTATTCTATAAACCGCGCGGTGTCATTTCGGCAGTTTCGGATGATAAGAATAGAAAAGTGGTAACGGATTATTTCCCTTACATCAATGAACGGATTTATCCAGTTGGCCGCTTGGATTATGATACTTCCGGTTTGCTGATCTTAACCAATGATGGAGAATTCGCCAATACGTTAATGCATCCGAAGCATGAAGTAGATAAAGTGTATGTGGCAAAAGTGAAAGGGATGCCTTTGCGTGAAAGCTTGAAAAAGTTGGATAAAGGTATCAAGTTGGAGGATGGCAAGACTGCTCCAGCCAGGACTAGAGTATTGTCTACCGACAAAAATAAGGAAACGGCCATTGTTGAAATCACGATACATGAAGGTAGAAACAGACAAGTCCGCCGGATGTTTGAAGCGATTGGTCATCCTGTCATTAAATTGAAGAGGGAACAATATGGATTTTTGACCTTGGACGGTTTAACTGCAGGAGATTCCCGGGAATTGACTCCGCATGAAGTTAAATTAATGCGAACTTTAGCATCGACCGATCCTAAACAACGGAGAATGTAAGAAAGAATTTTTCCTGTATTAATAGGTTGAAACCACTACCCCATTCTTCCCATGGTGGAAGAATAGGTGGTGGAAAACAGTCTGTAAATACAAATTCTTTCATGAAGCAGGAATGAAAGTCACAAAACCTTCGGAAATGTAATTAAAAGGGACCTGGTGGTAGATGGTATAATGGTATGGTTAAATTTGGTGTGGACTTAGGAGGATTTCTATGAATAAAAAGAAGCGACGCCTAATAAGCAGGACCATCATTCTTTTGCTTTTAGGTGCAGCTTTAGTGTTTGCCCTTTATACGAACTTCACTAAAGATAAGAATGAAAGTTTGAGAAAAGGATCCGATGCACCCAATTTCGTTTTGACGGATATGGAAGGTAAAGCGCATAAACTGTCCGATTACAAAGGGAAAGGCGTCTTCCTGAACTTTTGGGGTACATATTGTAAGCCGTGTGAATATGAAATGCCTTATATGCAAAATCAGTATAAAAACTTTAAAGACCAGGGCGTGGAAATATTAGCCGTTAATGTCGGGGAATCTAACTATGCTGTCAATAATTTCATTACAAAGCATGATCTTACCTTTCCTGTCATGATCGACAAAGGCAGGGAAGTGGAAAATGCCTATCGAGTGGATATTTTGCCAGTCACCTTTTTGGTTGATAAAGAAGGTAAAGTGATAGATATCATCACCGGAGCTTTGACAGAAGAGAGCATCCAAAAGCATATGGAGAGAATTAAACCATAATATTGGGGAGTTTTTGACATGAAAGAAGTAAAATGCGATTGTGGTCATGTAAATCCGTTTGGCACAAAAATTTGTGAAAAATGCGGGATGTTGCTTGGTAACGACAAAGAAAACAAGCTTATTGATATGCGATATGAAGGAAGTGCAAGGCGCTCACAAACCTATCAAAAAACGTTCATTGATAAAATATGGAACTTTTTTTCTTCCGTAAAGGTAGGAGTGACGCTCATTGTCCTTGCTTTGGTTGCTTCAGCTATCGGGACGATTTTACCTCAGGAAATGTACATCCCTTCAACCGCGACGCCGGCAGAGCATTATGAACTTGAATACGGCTGGGTCGGAAAGTTGTATTATGAACTCGGATTTCATAATTTGTATAGTTCATGGTGGTATTTGATTATCATTGGCATGCTGGGCATATCACTTTTGATTGCCAGTATCGATCGTTTTTTTCCTTTATATCGATCTTTAAAAAACCAAGGGGTCACTCGTCAAGATGGATTCATGAAACGTCAGCGGATTTATGGAGTGACGAAGCTTGAAGACCAAGATATAAACCTTGAAGAAGTAAAGAGTCGACTAAAAAGGCAGCGTTATAATATACGAGAGGAAAACGGTCATTTACTTGCCGAAAAAGGTCGATTTTCACGTTGGGGACCCTATGTAAATCATATTGGACTTATCATTTTTTTAATTGGAGCATTATTGCGTTCTGTCCCTGGGATGTATATCGACAAAGTCCTTTGGCTAAGGGAAGGCGAGAGAAAAGAAATCCCGGGTACCAATGGCGAATACTATCTCCAGAATAATGAATTTACCTTGGACGTGTATGACAAAGGAAATGAAGAAGATGAACAATACAGTGCCGCAATAGATAAAACAGGTACGATAGTTAAGACCTATCAATCCGATGTCACACTCTATCAACGCAAGGGAGAAACCATACCAGGGGAAAAAGTGGATCTTGAAAAACTTAAAGATTTTAAAATCAAAGTCAATGAACCTCTGAAACAAGATCATTATGCCCTCTACCAAGTAGATTATAAACTGGATGAACTCAGTACGATGGCTTTTAATTTAATGAACAAAAAAACCGAAGAGAAGTTTGGCAGCTTAAAGGTTGATTTGAATGATCCTCAAAAGAAATACGATTTGGGTAAAGGTTATTCTGTTGATTTGATCAGCTATTTCCCCGATTTCGAGTTCGATGAAAAAGGTGAGCCTAGAACGATATCGAAGATTCCGAATAATCCAGCATTTATCTTCAAAATGCATACACCGGACAAGCCAGAGGGTGAAGTCAGTTTTGTAGCCATTAAAAAAAATGTGGAGCCATTAGGGGAAAATACGTATAAAATGGCTTTTAATGGTGTGGAGACCCAAGATGTCACGGCTTTGACCGTTAGGAAGGATTTAACGCTTTGGATCCTTTTCTCAGGTGGAATCATTTTCATGGTGGGTGTGGTCCAAGGTTCGTATTGGAATCACCGGCGTATATGGATTAAGAGGAAAGACGATGAGATATTGATAGCCGGACATACAAATAAAAACTGGCACGGTATTAAAAGAGATATAAAACAAGCGTTAGAATCTACATCTCTTTGCGAACCAACGGATCAACTTGAGGAGGAGAAATCTTCTACAAAGGGGGAAGCTTTAAATGGCTGAAGTAAGCAGTAACTTTTTATATGCAGCTTTCTTATTATATCTTGTCGCTACCTTTTTATTTGGAGGGGCGATAAAGGATAAACGGGGAGCGGAGGAAAAGAAACAAAATAAATGGGCTAAACTGGGCATTTTCACCACCATTCTCGGTTTTGCTGCGCAAATAGGGTATTTCATCACAAGATGGATTGCTGCCGGCCATGCCCCGGTAAGTAACCTGTTCGAATTTACGACCTTTTTCGGAATGATGCTGGTCGGTGCTTTCATTTTAATTTATTTCCTTTATAAAACACCTGCACTTGGGTTATTCGCTTTACCGATTGCGTTATTGATAATCGCATATGCAAGTATGTTCCCTACAGAAATAGCGCCACTTATACCTGCTTTGCAGAGCGATTGGCTTCATATTCATGTGACGACGGCAGCGGCCGGACAGTCGATTCTAGCGATAAGTTTCATTGCAGCCATCATCTATCTGGTTAAATTCGTCGATCAAACACAATCCAGTAAAAGAACGTTCTGGCTAGAATTCATCATGTTCACATTAGTCAGCGCCATTGCTTTTGTCATCATCACTTCAACTTTTTCAGCGATGGATTATAAAGCGAATTTTGATTGGGTCGATAAACACGGTGCGGAGGTTAAACAGGAATTCAACCTGCCTGCTTTAGTGGGTCCCAATGAAGGGAAACTAATTGAGCCGGATCGATTTGAACCGATGGCGAGCATGCCTCCACTGATCAATGCTAAGAAATTGAATACTGTCATTTGGTCAATCGGAATGGGACTCGTCCTTTATGGTCTAATAAGATTGATTGCTCGTAAAAGGGTGGCAGCATTGATAAAACCGATCGTTAAAAATGTGAATTTGAATTTATTGGACGAGATTAGTTATCGTTCAGTTCTTATCGGTTTTCCAATCTTTACACTCGGTGCACTTATTTTTGCAATGATCTGGGCTCAAGTGGCCTGGACAAGATTCTGGGGCTGGGACCCAAAAGAGGTCTGGGCACTCGTTACCTGGTTGTTTTATGCAGCTTTCTTACATCTGCGTATGTCTAAGGGCTGGCAAGGGGAAAAATCAGCTTGGCTTGCCGTCATCGGTTTTGCCATCATGATCTTTAACTTAATATTCGTTAATCTTGTTATTGCTGGTTTGCATTCATATGCTTGATTCTGTATTGTAATAATTAGATGAAGGGGGTCTTTTGATAGAAACGTCGAGGAGATGGCTTATCGATTTTTCTGGAGAATGATCCCTTTTTCTGTCTCTTACTTTAAAAGTGATATAACGGTTTTAGAATAGCCGCTTTGAATTCGTGGGGGAGCAGTTGAAGTCATTTTATTGTGACAATATGGTGAAAAGTTCATAGAACCCATACGAAATTGGCTTTTTAACGTACTTTGGAGGGAAAAATTATTAGTCATGGAAGTATTCATTTTGTAGAATATAAGATAGGAGGCTGATTACATAATGTATAATGCTATTACTATTCTCGTGGTGGATGATGAGGAAAGAATCCGCCGGCTGTTAAAGATGTATTTGGAAAGAGAAGAATATATAATTGATGAAGCTGAAAATGGAGAAGAGGCTTTATCAAAAGCCATTGAAAATGATTATGATTTAATCTTATTGGATATTATGATGCCTGGTAAAGATGGAATAGAAGTTTGCCGTGAGTTAAGGGAGAAGAAAACAACACCTATTATCATGCTGACGGCAAAAGGTGAAGAAGTGAACCGGGTTCAAGGGTTCGAAGTGGGGACCGATGATTATATCGTCAAACCGTTCAGTCCCCGTGAAGTTGTGTTAAGGGTCAAAGCTTTATTGCGGCGTTCTTCAAACACTAGTTACATGCAGACCGAAACGACGGCAAAAGATGTGATTGTCTTCTCGCATTTAACCATTGACAATGATGCCCATCGTGTACTTGCTGATAATAAAGAGGTTTCTTTAACGCCAAAAGAATATGAATTATTATATTTCTTAGCGAAATCCCCAGATAAAGTATTTGATCGGGAGCAACTGTTAAAAGAAGTATGGCACTATGAATTCTTTGGAGACCTTCGAACTGTTGACACGCATGTTAAACGCTTACGTGAAAAATTAAACCGCATATCCGAAAACGCAGCTAAGATGATTGTCACTGTTTGGGGTGTAGGTTACAAGTTCGAAGTCATGAATGACTGATGATGCTATGGGGAAGTGTTGTAGGGAAGCTGTGGGCAACGATTCTATTGCTCGTGTCGTTTGTATTAATCGTATTAACCGTTTTGCTCGTAGAGTTTTTTGAGAATTTCCAAATTGAAAATATTGAAAATGATTTAACCAAAACAGCTGAACAAATCATCAAGGTGACAAATGATCATCAAGGATCTAACACGGATGTTTTACAAATAGCTTCAGAATTAATAGGCAACGAAACGAAGATGATCATTCTAAACGATGACAAAATGATTTTCTCATCCATTGGTGCTACG
Source organism: Peribacillus sp. NPDC060253 (assembly GCF_042727425.1). Classification (NCBI taxonomy): domain Bacteria; kingdom Bacillati; phylum Bacillota; class Bacilli; order Caryophanales; family Bacillaceae; genus Peribacillus; species Peribacillus sp. NPDC060253. Next base: position 40,503 of record NZ_JBHXAS010000024.1, on the reverse strand, counting down.
GAGATTGATATCACTCCGGAATCCATTAAGAATGACTCCGAATTGCTCAAGGTTTTTACGGAAAGAAAGACAGTAAAAAAGGAAATGGCGCTATCCAATGATAAGGGGAACCAGGAATTATCCGCAATTGTAGTAGGGGTTCCGCTTGAACTGAATGGGGAACAGGATGAAGTTTTCTTATTTCAATCGTTGGAATCCATGGAAGAAACGACAAAATCCACTACACAGTTCATTTTATTGGCCGCAGGGATCGCCATTATCTTGACAACGGTTTTTGCTTTCTTTTTATCGACTAGAATCAATGCCCCATTGGTGAAGATGAGGGAAGCCGCCCTAGCCATCGCCCGGGGGAAATTTGATACAAAGGTGCCAATCTTGACACAGGATGAGATCGGTGAGTTGGCCATAGCGTTCAATCAGATGAGAAAGCAACTGAAATTCAATATAAATGCACTTAGCCAGGAAAAAGAACATCTTTCTAGCATTCTTAGCAGTATGGCTGATGGGGTCATTACCTTCAATAAGGATGGCACAATTCTTGAAACGAATCCCCCAGCGGAAAGGTTTCTGCAATCCTGGTACTTTGAAAAAGGCTATAACCGGGAAGATAATGTGAATGTCCCGTTGGTGTTGATGAACCTTTTTGATGAATCAGAGTCCTTCGATAAGGAGCAAATTGGTGAAATTACCTTGCAAGGTCGCGATTGGGGATTGATTGTCAGTCCATTATATACCAATGGCGACAATATCCGGGGAGCGGTGGCCATCATACGGGATATTAGTGATGAAAGACGTATTGACAAACTAAGAACGGATTTCATAGCGAATGTCTCCCATGAGTTAAGAACGCCAATTTCAATGTTGCAAGGGTATAGTGAAGCGATCGTAGATGACATTGCAAGCAGTGAAGAGGAAAAGATGGAAATGGCCCGAATCATCTATGATGAGTCTTTGAGAATGGGACGTTTAGTCAATGATCTACTCGATTTAGCAAGGTTGGAATCTGGAAAAATGAATCTTAGCTACGAACGTGTGCCCATTTCTTCCTATTTAATGAGGATTACAAGTAAGTTTTCAGGGCTGGCCAAGGATAAAGGAATTTCAATATCCACGGTTCTTCAAGACGATGAAATCGAATGGCATTTTGATCCTGACCGCATTGAACAGGTTTTGACGAATTTAATTGATAATGCAATTCGACATACTCCTCCAGGAGGGAACATTGATGTCATTCAGAGGACAAGTGATCGAAGAGGTCTGATCATTGATGTGAAAGACTCAGGATCGGGTATTCCCGAAGAAGATTTACTTTTTGTTTTCGAGAGATTTTATAAAGCGGACAAAGCAAGGACCCGCGGCCAGTCTGGTACCGGATTGGGATTGGCAATCGTAAAAAATATCATCAATGCCCATGATGGCTACATTTCGGTAAACAGTTTACCTAATAAAGGGACAACATTCAGTTTTATCCTGCCTCGAATTATGGAAAATGCTGAATGAATAACGGGTAGCTTGCCAGAAAATCTTGTTTCATAAGAAACTGTGAAGACAAAGGCAATTGGATTCATTTCCAACTTGTCTTTGTTTTTTTTAGGTAGCAAGATAAGAAGTCTTGGATATGTGGAAGTTAACGGTACTTTATAATAAGATTAAAGCCAAAGCATGTAACTTTTAAGTAAGAATGACGACTATATTTATGAACGGGTGGGGAAATGATGGATTCCGTTTTCCACGATCTTTATGAAAAATATCATCAGGAAATTTATCAATTTATTTTTTATATGACCAAAAATCGAGAAACGGCAGAGGACCTTGTTCAGGAAGTCTATATCCGAGTTATGAAGGCATATGAACGGTTTGAAGGAAAAAGCAGTGCAAAAACATGGATTTATTCGATTGCAAGAAATGTGACGATTGATTATTTTCGGAAACAAAAAGGGTGGAAGGACAAAATCTTTTCTAACTTTGATTGGGATAGGCAATTGATTATAGATACTCAGCCCATTCCGGAAGAAGTGGCTATCATGAACGATGACATCCAGGATATTTATCGATGCTTAAACAGATGTACCACGAATCAAAGATCCGTCATCATTTTACGATATATTTCTGGCATATCAATAACAGAAACCGCTGAAGTATTGAACTGGAGTGAAAGTAAGGTAAAAACGACCCAACACCGTGCGTTAAAGGCGATCAAAAAGATGATGGAAGATTTATCAGGAAAGGAGGGACACCGCATTGAGAAAATCCCGTTGGAAAGAAAACGAAATTGAAGACATGTTGCGCGAGCTTCCAAAAGTAAAAGATGACCGAAGCAAGGCAGAGGTGTTTGCGAGAATACATGATAAAAAGAGAAAGAAACACTGGTTACCTTTAATTGCGGGCGTTGCCTCCTTATTTTTAATGGTAGTTTTGGCGTCATCAATCATTACTGGAAAAGAAGGAACTACAAGTCAAGAGGACAGCAGCAAGAGTGGAAAATTATCCATTTCTGAAAGTAAGGAAATGTCAGAGTCAAAACAACAGGGTGCAAATATCAATGAAAATACTTCAGAAGATAAACAGGGGAATCAGGAGTTTTTGAGTAAGCAAGCAGAAAGTGAATCTAAAGACGAGGTTTCACAAATAGAACCTTTTAAAAAGGACAAGGAAAAGACCTTCGCACATGCGATTTATCAGGACGACCTAAAAAATGAATCGACCATTACCATTGGTGTTCCAGATGATCACATGAAAGTCATCGTTCCCATTTCTATCAAACTCAATCACTTTGATAGAACAGAAACACTTAATCAGTTAGTGAATCAAATGTCCGATATCGATGAAGAGCAATATGGGCTATCTGACTATTTTCCACTTGATATAAAAATTAGCCAAGGTAACGATATGACCACGGCTCATATTGAGTTTCAAGAAGACAGCCAATTATTGGATGATGATGCACTGTTTCTCCATTCGATGGAAGAAACGTTTTCCTATAACAATATAGAGAGGATGACTTTTGCTACAGATGGTAAGCAAGGTGCAATGTTTTTACATGCGGGATTTTTAAAGGAGCAGGCAGTACCTCAACAAAAAAATCGCACATACCTTCTTTATCAAAGAGATGAATACTCTCCACGGTTGCTTGTTCCAAGCAATAGGGATTATCAGGATTTTGAGGAAGCCCTTCAAGCGGGAAAAGGGGAGCAGGATATAGAGGGAATAGCACCTGCAATCCCGGAAGACATGAATTGGGACAATATAAATTCAGAGGGAGGCCTTGTGACCATTCAATTATCAGAGCATGCGGCTATTGAAAATAATGAGGAATCTCTTCAAGCTTTAGAAGCCATACTCTTCATTGCTAAGGATTTTGGTTTTAAAAAAGTCAAGTTTGAAAACGCTCCTATTGAAAAGGTGGGCCATCTGAATTTAACTGACGACATAGTAGTGCCTAAAGCACCGAACCAAGTGAATTGATGCAGGGACAGGGGCTAAATGATGAGGAGCCGTGCCGTATTTGTTCAGAAAAAAGGATTGGAGTTAAAAACACACCCTAATAATTGTGTGCAAACAGAAAAGTGCCCTCTTCAAGCGGGCACTTTTTCTTCTTATAATGAAATGCGGGCCAAGAATGTAACTTCTTCTGTTTCCATTAAAAATTGCTTCATGTTGTCTTCTAATGGTTTATCAAAGCTTAAAACCATGATGGCTTCCCCGCCAGCTTCTTTTCGACCGACCTGCATGGCGGCAATGTTCACACCATGATCTCCAAGGACCTTACCTACGTTACCGATTACACCAGGTTTATCGGTATGCTGGATATATAGTAAATTTTCTTCCGGTTGAAAGTCGATTTTGAAGCCATTCAAACTTACAATTCGAGAACCGTAATTTGCGATATACGTTCCACTGATTGTTAATTCACGGTTATCACCTTTTACCTTAAGGCTGATCAGGTTAGAGTAACCTAAAGAATCCGAAGAGATTTTTTCCCCAACTGTGATGCCACGCTCTTTTGCGACCAGCAAGGCATTAACCTCATTAACGGATGCATCAACTCTTGATTTGAAGAAACCTGAGATTAAACTTTTTGTCAAAATCGCTGTATCGAAGTCCAATGATTCTCCTGCATACGTAACAGATATTTCCTGAATTCCTTCTTTCATGCACTGAGAAGCAATGGATCCCATTTGTTGGACGAGTTGATAGAAAGGTTGAACCTTTTCAAACACTTCTTTAGAAATGGCTGGAAGGTTGATAGAACTCGAGACTGGATTTCCCTCGAAATAGGTCAGAACTTCTTGTGCGACCTGTACGGCTACGTTTAATTGGGCTTCTTTTGTAGATGCACCTAAATGAGGTGTAGCAATGACACTATCCAGTTCAAGCAGTTTATGGCCAAGTGGAGGTTCTTCGACGAAAACGTCCAGTGCAGCCCCTGCTACATGACCTGCAACTATCATTTCATATAAATCATCCTCATCTAGAATTCCACCGCGGGCACAGTTCAGGACATATACGCCTTTTTTACAGGTAAGCAGTTTTTCTTTATTGATTAATCCCCTAGTTTCATTCGTTAAAGGTGTATGTACAGTAATGATGTCTGCTTTAGGAAGCAAATCATCCAAGGGGAGGGATGTTACGGACATTTTCTTGGCACGATCAGCAGTTAGGAACGGATCATATACAATGACATCCATACCAAACACTTTAGCACGTTTGGCAATTTCCCCTCCGATACGGCCAAACCCAATAATTCCTAACGTTTTACCGCGAAGTTCCGTTCCTGTGTATGAAGATCGTTTCCACTCCCCATTCTTCAGAGAAGCATAAGCTTGCGGAATATGACGCATTAACGAAGCCATCATGGCAAATGTATGTTCAGCTGTTGAAATGGTATTGCCGTCAGGTGCATTAACTACGACGATTCCGCGTTTTGTCGCAGCAGGGATGTCTATGTTATCGACGCCGACACCAGCCCGTGCAATAATCTTCAACTGTGGCATACGGTTCATTAAGTCTTCCGTAACCTTCGTTGCACTTCTTACAAGTATTGCATCAATCTGATCAAGTTCGCTTGCCGCTTCCTCTACTGTCTTCTGAATAAGAAGAATATTGGATGCCTCTGATAGCGGTCCGAGTCCTTCTGGTTTGATAGCATCTGCCACTAAAATCCGATACACGTTAAACACCTTCCTAGGTAAATAATTATCTTAAATTTCAGTTAATTTTACAATTGAACGGTTGATTATGTCAATTTGGCATTTCTTGATGTAAGCGCTTAAAACAAAGATTAATATTGGTATTGTTTGATCAAGACCGCAGTATTAATGACTTTATCATTAATTGCCTAAAAAAGAAAAAAATTTGATTATTTAAAATTGTCATGTAAGGACATCAACTTTTGAAAATCCTTTATTCGTTTAATGTCGGTTCCAAATGACAAGCGATATTCATGCTAAATTAATCATCCAAGAAAAAATGCTATTCAAAAAAAAGAATTTCAGATATAATGGGAAATGTAAACAAAATTTTATAGGTCTATCTTCGGGGCGGGGCGCAATTCCCCACCGGCGGTGATGAAGAAAATCTTCTTCTTAGCCCGCGAGCCTTACGGGGCAGGATTTGGTGTGATTCCAAAGCCGACAGTATAGTCTGGATGGGAGAAGATGGAGGTTCCTGAGTGCGTTTCAACAGTCATATGCTGAACGTTTGTTTGATGTAACCTTTAATTAATCCCTTTAATTCAATCGGAATTAAAGGGTTTTTTATTGAACATCAACATGATGAAGGAACACTAACCTCTTTTTCAGGTAGATCGGAAAAGAAGGAGAGAGAGCTATGAAAAAGAACAAAGTTAAAAAAACGGTCACGCTGGCCATGATGGGGAGCATTTCTTATCTATTGATGCTTTTGAATTTCCCGTTTCCAGGATTTCCACCTTTTCTGAATGTTGATTTTAGTGACATTCCAGCACTGATGGCGGCTTTGATTTTCGGTCCGATGGCAGGAATCCTAGTTGAATTCCTTAAAAATCTATTGGATTTAGTCATGACAGGTACCCTGACTGCTGTACCAGTTGGGCATATTGCTAACTTTATAGCAGGAGTACTGTTCGTTTTGCCTACTTACTACGTATTTAAAAAAATCAATTCCAAAAAAGGTATGACGTTCGCTTTACTTGCGGGTACAGTTTCAATGGCGGTAGTTATGAGTGTTTTAAACTATTTTGTCTTTTTACCGGCATATACCTTCTTTATGGGATGGGATGCAATGTCGGCGCCCGAATCAAGAAAGTTCGTAACGACGGCAATTTTACCTTTCAACGTGATTAAAGGCGTGCTTATCACTTCTGTATTCATGCTGTTGTTCATTAAATTGCAGACATGGATCAATAAGCAAACATTATATAAAAATGCTTAATGGCATAGACGATGATACAAAAAAGCCGGATATTCATATCCGGTCAGACTGTAGACAAAAAGGTTTCGGAATGGTCTCATTCCGAAACCTTTTTGATTTTTTATTGGATTTGAATATGGAGTGTCACCACTTTCTGTAGGTCTTACTTTCGGTACACTGTGATAAAAATCTTACGAACCAAATTGATTGGAAAGGGTGTACGAGACTCCTGCAGGAATAGTACGTCCAAGGGAGACCTCGCAGGCGCAAAGAGCACCGAGGAGGCTCCCGGACCGCCCGCGGAAAGCGAGTGCCTGGAGTGAACCGCAATATTCAAGTTTTATAAACCCTCAAAGAAGAATAGGCAAAAGGAGCTCTATCTAACTGTTAAAACCAAGTTGATAGGAAAGGGTGTGCGAGACACCAGCGGGAATAGTGCGTCCAAGGGAGACCCCTCAGGCGCAAAGAGCGCCGAGGAGGCTCCCGGACCGCCCGCGGAAAGCGAGTGCCCTACGTTCCAATCAACGGTCAAATGCAAAAAGCCTAAAAAAACTATAGTTAAACTCAATTATTATCGAGTTTGTCTGCAGTCAGCCTGGATATTAGCCAAAAGAAAAAGCCATTCTCGATTGAAAATGGCTTGCCTTTTTATTCGTATTTTAGTGCATCTCCGTCAAATGACTCGTCAGCAACTTTAATAGAATCCGTAGGGCATCCTTCAAATGCGTCCATCATGTCATCTATAAGTACGTCTGGAATTTCAACGATTCCTTCGTTATCGTCAAGGGTAACAAATGCAATCCCTTCGTCATCATAATCATATATATCTGGTGCTGCTGCTCCGCAAGCTCCGCATGCGATGCATGTTTCTTTATCCACAATAGTAAATTTAGCCATGAATATATAACCCCTCCTAAGTTGTTTAACAACTGATAATCTTTTTATTTCAGATTATTATCTCTTTCTTATTGTAAGACCGAATGCCAAACTTTTCAATAGAAATTGTATTGATAATAACTATCAAGAAGCGAATTGTCAATGAAAAACATTGGAATAATTAACTCGATTCTTGCCTTGGTTCGTCATTTAGTCACAAATTCTTCCTTGTATTCATCAATAATAACGGCGGTTTTTGCAGTTTTTTGATACAATGGGAGTAATGGATAAATGAAACAAGGATGTGAGTCCCATGAATAATTATCTACAGGCAATCATTCTATATGCGATAAAAAAATTTCAAGGCGAACGTTCCATTTATGCTATTTACCATATGCTGCAGGGGAAGAAGTCGTCACAAACGATTCAGGATGCCCATTTATTCGGATTAACGAATATATTCGGGACAATACCCCGTTTTACCCGTCAGCAATTGAATCAAAACATTGAATGGTTCCTTAAACATGACTTCATTAAACTAATGGATAAAACCGATGCTTATGAAATTAGTGTACAAGGTGAGAAAATGTTAGTTAGTTACTTAGAAAACAACCCATTTCCAACGTATTTAAATGGTTGGAAGTATCAAAATATCACCCCTGTATTCTGGGGGAGGTTAAACTTACTCATTCAAACCATATCCCATATTGTCCACAATGAAAGACGTTTTTATCCGATACAACAAAATCCTAAAATCCAACATTTCGTTAAGGAATTCTTACATACCAATCGTCAGGACCGAGTGTTGATAGCAACTCATCTATTTGAAGAATTGATATCGCTTTTAGAACGGCAAAGCGACCTGAAAAGAGACATTCTCATTTTGAAATTAACTGGGGTAAACAGGATTGGACATACGTTTGAACAGATTGCAAAAAGGAAAGATGTAGAAGAAGAATATGTTCGCTTTATGTTTCTTGACTCTCTGCATCAAATGCTTGCAGATACGGAAATGAGCACGGATTATCCTCTTTTAGCCACGTTAATATACGATTGGAAAAGGAGTGGGAATCCCCATTTGACACAATCTACACAAACGACTTTACGATACATCCAGGAAGGGAAAAACATGTGGGAAATAGCTGAAATCCGCCGATTGAAAGTAAATACCATAGAAGACCATCTCGTCGAAATTGTCCTTTCGGATAATAGTTTTCCAATTGCCGATTATGTGTCGAGCGAGGATGAAAGTAAAATTGCTGCAGCGATCAAGGAACTTGGTACGAAAAAGCTTAAAGCAATCAAACAAATGGTCGATAATAAACAGATAAGCTTTTTCCAAATACGGCTTGTGCTCGCGAAACTAGGTGATGGATGATGAATATAGAAGCTGTCCTAAAAGAAAAATTCGGATTTGATGAATTCCGTCCTGGGCAAAAAGAAGTGATTGAATCATTGATGTCCGGTCGTCACACATTAGGGATGCTACCCACCGGATCCGGTAAATCATTATGTTATCAGTTGCCCGCTTACCTTATAAATAAGACTGTCTTAATTGTCTCTCCATTACTATCTTTAATGCAGGATCAGGCAGATCAGTTGAAAATGAGTGGAGAAAAAAGTGTATTGACCCTCAATTCTTTTTTGACGCTAAATCAAAAAAGAAGTGCGTTCGAACGGTTACATAGTTATCGGTTTATCTTTTTATCTCCTGAAATGCTCAGCCTGGAGGGCGTGATAAAATCCTTGAAATCCATAGATATAGGTTTGTTCGTCATTGATGAGGCGCACTGCATCTCACAATGGGGATATGATTTCCGTCCAGATTATTTGAATTTAGGTGAAGTGAGGCGTGAACTGAACGATCCGCTAACGCTTGCCCTGACGGCAACTGCTACCATTGAAGTCCGCAGGGACATCGTTGGTAAACTCAACCTTGGCCAAGTCAATGAAACCGTGTCATCCGTTGATCGGGAAAATATTGGGATACTTGTTGAACGCATGTTCAGCTACGATGAAAAGCAATCCCGTGTACTTGAACTTGTCAGGAAATTCACAGGGAGTGGAATTATTTATTTTTCATCAAAAAAAGTAGCGGAAGCAGTCACTCGGTTTTTACAGGAAAATGGGGTGGATAGTGTCAATTATTATCACGGTGGCATGGAACAGGAACAAAGGATGCTCATCCAGCAGCAGTTCATTTCCGGTCAGTTGAAAATAATTTGTGCAACGAGTGCCTTTGGCATGGGTGTAAACAAATCGGATGTCAGATATGTTATCCATTTTCATATGCCGTCCACGATGGAAGCATATCTTCAGGAAATAGGCAGGGCGGGGCGAGATCGGAAGCAAAGTGTTGCTGTTTTATTATATAGTGATGGGGATGAAGGGCTTCCCATGCATTTGATGGAACAACAACTACCTACGGATATGCAAATAGAGGGGGTTTGTTCGTTCCTAAATGATTCACAAAAGATTCTGGAGAACTTGACTCCATCTGAAAAAGAACAGCTATCTCTAACTTTTTCTTTGAACGAAATCCAACTTCGTTTTTTTACTCAGCTTATTAAAGGAACGAATAACCCTTTACATCAAGTCGCAGAGATGAAAGAGTATTGCCATAAGAGGAAGGCCGCGAATCAAGGAAAACTGCATAAATTCCTCCAATGGATCGATGCACAGGATTGTCGCAGGTTAGGGATAATGGACTACTTTGCGGAAAAGCAACAAGAAGTGAACCCCATCTGCTGTGATTACTGTGGGATGGATGCGGATAAAATGGTCGATGTATGGCCTGAAGTTAAGGTGGATCACGTTAATTCTTATTCAACGTGGAAAAAGGAATTGGCTTTTATCTTATTAAAGAAGGAAACTGGGAATGAAAAATAAGCAAGCTGAATTGATTAAACAACTAACAGATAAACAGTTGCTATATAATTTGTTTCTTACACAAATTATTCTCTTAACGTTAGCCGTTTTTTTAGGTATTATTTTATTTAAAGAACGTTCTGCTTTTTTCGACTTATTTATCTTTGATGACCTTAACATTTTGCTGATTGGCATTCCTGCTGGAATCGTCGTTGTGTTAATTGACATTTTATTGATGAAAGTGACACCATCTTCCTATCAGGATGATGGAGGTATTAACGAACGCATTTTCAGTCATTTATCTTACACGATGATATTTGTCGTTGCTTTAGTGGTAGCGATAAGTGAAGAAGTATTATTTCGAGGAGTTTTGCAAACACATTTTGGTTTACTTTGGACGAGCATCATTTTTGCAGCCGTCCATTATCGTTACCTTTTTAATTGGTTTTTATTTTTAAATGTTTTGGTTTTGAGCTTCTTTATCGGTTTGCTATTTGAATGGACCAATAATATCATGGTGACGATTACGGCCCATTTTTTGATTGACTTCATCCTTGGTATTATAATTAGGAGCAAAAAGCAAACAGGGTTGAGCAAGAAAGGGGGTGACTTGTATGAGTCAAGTACAAAAGAATGAAAAAGAAAACGATCAGGCTGGTGAACTTGGTTCGCGAATAGAACGTCATAAGGCTAAGTCATCACTGCCCAAGCGTAGCAAAATCCACAAAAATAAAAAGAAAAAAAGTAAAGCGAAGATTAAGTTTCCAATCATACAATTTTTATCGTTGTTTTTTATTTTGCTTCCGATAGGATTTTACGGCCTTAATACATATTTTCAGGATAGACCTGTACGTGTTACAAATAGTGACCAAGTCGTCGTTAATAACAATGAGGAGGAGGTTACAGAAACGATTCCAACTACAGCAACAGCAGATGATTTAAAAGATAATAAAGAAAAAGACTCGGAAAAAGCCGTAGCGGAGAAAGAAAAGGAAGAAGCGAAGGCTAAAGCTGAGGAAGAAGAAAAGCGCAAGCAAGAGGAACAAGCTAAGAAAAAGGACGAAGAAAAAGCTAAGGCCCAGCAAGAAGCCGAAGAAAAGGCTAAGGCCCAGCAAGAAGCCGAAGAAAAGGCTAAGACCCAGCAAGAAGCTGAAGAAAGGGCTAAGGCCCAGCAAATAGCTGACGAAAAAGCTAAGAAGGAAGCAGCCGAAAAGAAAAAGGCAGCTGAAATTCAAGCCGCAAAACCGGATAAGGATGAATACAAGGTTGTTTTACATACTGTTCAATCGGAAGAAACACTCTTCCGCATTTCCATGAATTACTACAAATCACAGGAAGGCATTGCTTTGATTAGGGAGTGGAATGGCCTTAAGGGCAATGAAATTTCCAATGGTCAGGTTTTGAAAATTCCGATTAAGAAATGATGATGGCACCCTGTCTTTATAAGGCAGGGTGTTTTTCCAATTTGAAGCCAAACATGACAGGTACTTTATCATTTTTTCCTGGACAGCTTCATATCATGACTTGAAAGAGTAGAGGAGGAAAAGGAATGGAATCGACAATCATTTTATTGGATGAAAAAACGGACCAAGCAACAAAACAAATGCTGCAGAATGTCGTGGATCGAAAAAAAAAGTTCGAGGCTCTTAAAAAGAAGCATCTTCAAAGTTTATGGGCGACCATGATTGTTGCTGCTCTTTTTTTGGTTTACCTTTATTTTTATATTGTTGTACCTTATTCCTATTCCTTTTTCAGCATGTTTAGTGTTTTCGTCGACCATTTCAGCCATTTTCTTTTTTTGGCGGCAGCTATAGGTCTATATGGATATATGATTTTAATTAAAAAGAAGCTCGATAAAGCTGAAAAGGAGTTTCAGCTGCTACGCTGTGAAATCATTAATAAAAGCAAGCAGTTATGGGAAAAAGAGGAAGAATGGAAAAGTCGTCATAAGGTTTTTGAAATGATGAAGAAGAATTATGATATAAACTTATATCATGAAAATAAATGATTGATCACGTTAACATATATTTAATTGCGGGTAATATGGTTTTATGGTTATATGAAGGTAACTATTAGGATTAGGATGGAAAGAAGGTTTAACGAAAGATGTTATTGGTATCTGGATTATTTTTAGTCATCATTCTGCTGGTAGTTGGCATGGTCATTTACATGTGGCTTACTGCTAAGCAAGATAGGTTGATTTTTCAAGACTTATTTTTCAATGACTTTCCTGAAGGGTTTGGCGATGTTCGGATTTTTTTCATATCTGATCTCCACCGTCGGATCATATCGGATAAATTAATTGAGGAAGCCCGCGGCAAAGCTGATTTGGTGATTATAGGCGGGGACATAAGAGAAAGCGGGGTCCCCTTAGAACGAGTGGAAAAAAATGTTTTGAAATTGAAAGAGCTTGGTCCCATTTATTTTGTTTGGGGAAATAATGATTATGAAGGGGATTTTCATGAGCTGGATGCAGCACTTCTAAAACATGGAGTGAAAATCCTTGATAATACAGCTGTTTCTTTTGAATCTCAAAATGGCAGGAAAATCGCTCTTTTAGGCATTGATGATATAACGGAAGAACGAGATAGGCTGGATCTCGCCCTCTCGGATTGCGAGGATGAGGCTTTTCGGATATTGGTGAGTCATAACCCCTTGGTCAAGGAACAATTGACTACGGAACACCACATAAGTCTTGTCCTGTCAGGTCATACCCATGGCGGGCAAATTCGCATATTCGGATACGGACCCTATCAGATCGGCAGTATAAAAAAAGAGGGCAACTGTTTGTATATGACGAGTAATGGTTATGGGACAAGCGCAGTGCCTTTAAGGCTTGAGGCTAAGCCGGAAACACACCTAATCACCCTGAAAAGGGGGAAGTGCACTGAAATAGGCGATGCGGTGGAGAAGACCTTTTAAAAAGCTTTTTAACGAGCATATCGGAATTTTACAGACTTATAAGAAAACACTATAATTTCAACAAATGAACGTTCAATTATTGGAGGCCTTGAAAAAACCATGCAAGAAGGTAAATATAATATAAAGGCAGTTTCAAAACTGCTAGACATTCAGCCGGGTACTCTGAGGGCATGGGAAAGGCGCTATAAATTTTTCGAACCTGTCAGGAATGATTCAGGGCATCGGCTATATACAGAAAAGCATCTGCAGATCCTTAAATGGCTCGTCAATAAAACGAATCAAGGGTTCACGATAAGCCAGGCCGTGTCACTTCTCGATAGTGCTGGCACTAAAGCGATTGGAGTTCCAGAAACGAACCGTAAGGATGAACAAACGATAAAGTTATCGGATGAATTAATCGAAGCTCTATTAAATTTCAATGAAAATAAAGCCCAGATGCTGATTAGCCAAGCTTTCAGTATGTATACGATCGAACATACCATAGTTGATGTTCTTGGTGCCGTACTGGTTCAGATAGGGGATAAGTGGGAAAGGGGAGAAATTACTTCCGCTCATGAACACTTTGCGTCGAACATTTTAAAAGCCAGGATCAGTTCCGTCATGCATACGATTCCGACTAATGGTTATCTTCCAAAAGCTCTTACCGTATGTGCCCCTGGTGAAAAACATGAGTTTGGTCTGTTGATTTTCACCATTTTTTTGAAGCGGAAAGGGTATGAAACCGTTTATTTGGGAGAATCTATCGCCGATAAGGATCTTTTTACCGTATTAAACATCATAAAACCCTCTTACTTATTCATGTCTGTTTCACTTGAAGAAAATCTTGAAGGGACATTTAGTCTTGTGGAAGCATTAAAAAAAGAGTTCCCGGATTTGAAGGTGGGTCTTGGAGGTGCGGCTTTGAGTCTTATATCCGAAGAAAGACATATTACCTTCAGTGGAGTTCTCATGGGGGACAAGCAATCGGAATGGGAGGAATGGCTGAAAAGCTAGTGACTGTCTTTGTGAAATAATGGATATGCACCCTGCGACCAAGGCTTCATATGATGTATGAAGATGGTAACCAGGGGGCCTTTTTTTATGAAGCTGGAGCGTTTAACTAATAATAAAATCAAGATTTTTTTGACCCTTGATGATTTAATTGATAGAGGTATAACAAAAGAAGATATTTTAGGAAATTCTTTAAAGGTCCACAAGTTATTTCAGGATATGGTTGAAGAAGCATGCGAAGAACTCAGCTTTAAAATGAGTGGTTCCATTGCAATCGAGATTTTTTCCCTGCCTGCTCAGGGGTTGATAATCATCGTGACAAAGGATGAAGAAGAATTATTGACAGACGAGGAAGAATTCTTGGATTTGCAAGTGAAAATAGATGACTTCCCCCATATTCTGTATGTTTTCGATGAGTTTGAAGACATCGTCCAATTATCTCATAGATTGTCTTTTCATGGTTTGCTTAAAAGTACTCTTTATCATTATGAGGGAAGATACTATTTGCTAATCGAAAATGGTAAAGACACGACCTATGACACGGTCATCTCATTAGCCGCCGAGTATGGCCATGCTTCGACACTGACGCTCTGTCGTATCAATGAATATGGCTCTTGTATAATTGAAAATGAAGCGATACATGTTTTGACTACGCACTTCAGTTAACTGCAAAAAGTAGGAGACAAGGCAGACGCATGATGTAAAAATCAATGTGGTTTGCCTTATTTTTCTCACCTATTTGATTGAAGAAAATCTACGGGAAATGAGTAAGAAAACAAAGGTTATGATAACGTTTTCATTTTTTGAATATTTCCAACTTTTAAATTCCCATTTTTGTTCTTGCATAAATATAATGAAGGTGTATACTAGCACATGAAGAGGACTATTTGTAAATTATAATTTAATATATGGATGAGATTTTTAGGAGGTACTTTTAATGGATTCGGCAAAAGATAATAGCCATGTAAATGAAGAAGAAAAACACGACGTACTGAGGTCAACCCAAACTGTAATACATAAAGCTTTGGATAAGCTGGGTTATCCGGAAGAAGTTTTTGAGCTCTTGAAGGAACCATTGCGTTTATTAACAGTGAAGATACCAGTCCGGATGGATGATGGGTCGGTTAAAATTTTCACGGGTTACAGGGCGCAGCATAATGATGCTGTTGGGCCTACAAAGGGCGGTATCCGTTTTCACCCTGATGTAACGGAACGTGAAGTGAAAGCATTATCCATTTGGATGAGCTTGAAATGTGGGATCGTTGATTTGCCGTATGGCGGTGGTAAAGGCGGGATCGTTTGTGATCCTCGTAATATGTCCTTCCGTGAGTTGGAAAGATTAAGCCGGGGCTATGTTCGCGCAATCAGCCAAATCGTGGGGCCGACAAAAGATATCCCGGCACCGGATGTATTTACGAATTCCCAGATCATGGCTTGGATGATGGATGAATACAGCCGTATGGATGAATTCAACTCCCCAGGATTCATTACAGGTAAACCGCTTGTATTGGGTGGTTCTCATGGCCGTGAATCAGCAACTGCTAAGGGTGTAACGATTTGTATCAATGAAGCTGCCAAGAAGCGTGGCATTGATATTAAAGGGGCAAGGGTCGTCATTCAAGGCTTTGGTAATGCAGGAAGTTTCTTAGCTAAATTCATGCATGATGCAGGTGCAAAGGTTATTGGTATTTCCGATGCATATGGTGCGCTTCATGATCCTGATGGACTGGATATCGATTATCTTCTAGACCGGAGAGACAGTTTCGGAACCGTAACAAAATTGTTTAAAAGCACAATTTCAAATAAAGAACTGCTTGAATTGGATTGTGATATTTTAGTTCCGGCTGCAATTGAAAACCAAATCACAGAAGAGAATGCTGCTGATATTAAAGCTTCAATCGTTGTCGAGGCTGCAAACGGGCCTACGACAATGGAAGCGACACAAATCCTAACGGACCGTGGAATCCTTCTTGTTCCTGATGTCTTGGCTTCTGCTGGCGGAGTTACGGTTTCTTACTTTGAATGGGTACAAAATAATCAAGGATATTACTGGTCTGAAGAAGAAGTGGACGAAAAACTGGAAAAAATCCTTGTGAAATCTTTTAATAATATTTATGAACTTGCCCAATCCAGACGTGTTGATATGCGTCTTGCGGCTTATATGATTGGTGTAAGAAAAATGGCTGAAGCTTCACGCTTCCGTGGTTGGATCTAAAAAGATTCAAATCATGAATGGCATATAGATAAAATCGTTTTCATTGCTTTATCATTGAAATGATTTGTAAAAACTCCTATCATGTATTGATAGGAGTTTTTATTTTTAAGCGAACGAATTACATAGTGCATGGAAAGGCAGTGGAGTAAAAATGAATGTTGAAGAAGTCATTATCATAGGTGGGGGCCCTTGTGGATTGGCTGCTGCGATTGCTCTTAAAGAAGTGGGAATTCAGTCCCTGATCATTGAAAAAGGCAATGTGGTGGATTCGATTTACCGTTACCCTACTCATCAAACATTTTTCAGTTCAAGCGAAAAATTGGAAATCGGTGATACCGCTTTTATTATCGAAAACCGTAAACCGGTCCGTAATCAGGCATTGGCTTATTATAGGGAGGTAGTTAGAAGAAAAGAATTACGGATCAATAAGTTCGAAAAAGTGGAAAAGGTGGAAAAACGGGAAGATGGGAAATTTGTAGTAAAGACATCCAAAGGTGACTATACAGCATTGCATGTTATCGTATCTACCGGATACTACGATCATCCAAACTATATGTGCATTCCCGGTGAAGATCTTCCTAAAGTGTTTCATTATTTCAAGGAGGGCCACCCTTACTTTAATTGTGATGTTACCGTCATCGGTGGTAAAAACTCAAGTGTGGATGCGGCACTGGAATTGGTCAAATCAGGTGCAAGAGTTACCGTCTTATACAGGGGAGCGGAGTACTCTTCTAAAATCAAACCATGGATTCTTCCTGAATTTGAATCATTAGTCCGTAATGGAACGATCATGATGGAATTTAATGCGAATGTTGACGAAATCACTGAAGATAGTGTCGTATATCATGTAGGTGAAGAGCAAAAAGTTATAAAAAATGATTATGTGTTCGCCATGACTGGTTATCACCCTGACCATTCCTTTTTAGCTTCAATGGGCATAAATATTGATAAGGTGACTGGAAGGCCAACCTATAACGAGGAAACGATGGAGACGAACGTAAAGAGTCTATATATTGCCGGCGTTCTTGCAGCCGGAAATAATGCGAACGAAATCTTCATTGAAAATGGCAGGTTCCATGGTGGTTTAATTGCCTATCATTTGGCTGTTAAAGAAAAGTGAAATGAAAAGGGAGCTGAAATAGTATGGACAAAATATCATTAATAACGACAGGCGGAACTATTGCCAGTAAAGAAACGACAAATGGAATGTTGGCTTCAGGTGCGCTGAGTGGGCAGGAGTTGGCATCCATTTGCGAATTACCTAACGATATTGAGGTTAAAGTGGTTGATCTTTTCCAAATCTCAAGCATGTCCATGTCATTTGGGAAAATGGAACAGCTGAAACTAGCCATAAAAAAGGAATTGGAAGACCCAGAAGTTACAGGGATTGTCGTGACCCACGGTACCGATACACTAGAGGAAACGGCTTATTTCCTTGATGTCACGAATAGAGATCAACGACCAATCGTTTTAACCGGATCCCAGCGTTCTCCTAAAGAAGTGGGAACCGATGTTTATTCGAACCTAAGGAATTCGATATTATGTGCTGCGAGTGATCTTCTCAAGGATGTTGGTGTGGTTGTCGTTTTTAATGAGCGCATTTATTCAGCAAAGTATGTAAAAAAAGTGCATGCTTCCAATTTGCAAGGATTCGAATCTTTCGGCTATGGATATCTGGGGATCATTGATAATGATGTCGTCAGCATCTATCAAAAACCTTTACATCGGGAGTTCTATGATATCCAGAATCGCATCCCCAGAGTGGATATCATCAAGTGCCATACAGGCGCTGATGGCCTCTTTATAGAGGCTTCTGTTAAAAACGGTGCGAAAGGCATCGTCCTCGAAGGTGTAGGAAGGGGACAAGTTACGCCTGAAATGGTAACTTCCATACAGGATGCGATCGATAATGGCATAACAATCGTCATGACAACAAGTGCAGAAGAAGGAAAAGTTTACCCGGCATATGATTATGTAGGCAGTGCATTTGATTTAAAACAGCGCGGCGTGATATTAGGTGCTGATTATGACAGCAAGAAGGCTAGAATTAAGTTAGCTGTCGTGCTGGCAAGTGAAAACTCTGTAGATGAAACCTTCTTTAAGTACTGACGGATTAAATAAATGTTGGAAGACTTGATTCTTGGATTTAGTTTTTCTGCATTCCATGGTACGATTAAGGAAAAGAAGAGGAAAAGAGGGTCAGCTAATGCTGGTCATGTTGTCAGCGGCTATTGCGCCAGGATTGGCGCTTCTCAGCTATTTCTATTTGAAAGATCAATATGAAACAGAACCGATATCGGTTGTTATCAAAACATTTTTATTCGGTGTCTTTCTTGTTTTGCCGATTATGTTCATACAGTATGTGCTCGAAACGGAACATATCTTGAATACAGACTTAGCTAATGCATTTTTATGGGCAGCACTGCTTGAGGAATTCTTCAAGTGGTTCATACTCATTTATGTTATTTATCAGCATGTAGCCTTTGATGAGCCATATGATGGGATCGTTTACGGAGCAGCAGTCTCACTTGGATTCGCTACAATGGAGAATATTTTGTACTTACTTGCAAACGGCGTGGAGCATGCTTTTATCAGGGCCGTTCTCCCTGTATCCAGTCACGCTTTATTCGGGGTGATCATGGGGTATTATTTGGGCAAGGCGAAATTTTCAGCTATCAATAATCGGCTCTATTTATTATTGGCACTGATCATACCAATTTTGTTACATGGGGTTTATGACTATATTTTAGTTTCTCAAAAATTTTGGGTGTACTTTATTATGCCATTTATGATTTACCTATGGTGGTTAGGGATGAAAAAGGTGAAAAAAGCACGTTTGATGTCTGATTTTCATGCTGAAAAACTTTCTCAAAATCATTTTCTTAGCAAATGATGAATAGTAAAAAACGGAGTGTTGGCATATTTTGCCCGCTCCGTTTTTTTATGGTTTGGAATAAAAAAGCCAGTTAAGAAGAAAATAGAATTACATTAATTCAAGAAAAAGAGGAGTGTTTTTGATGAAAGGAATTTCGTCAAAATGGAAATGGCTTTTGCTGTTTTCGTGTTTAACAATTTGTTTCGGAATTTACCCGGAAACAAGGACAAATGCCTTTTCGAGCCAAGTCATCCAAAAAGGTGCGGTTGGAGATGATGTAATTGAACTACAGGCACGCTTACAAAACATTGGTTACTATAATGGAAAGATTGATGGAGTCTATGGATGGGGCACTTATTGGGCACTTCGAAACTTTCAACAAGATTTCGGGCTGCCAATCGATGGCTATGCAGGGACAACGACAAAGCAGAAGTTGGCGAATGCCTCTAATTTCAATAGAGCATTCGTTCACGAACAGATTAATAAAGGGAACGAGTTCACCTATTATGGGGGAGTAGATATTGAAAAACAGGTAAAAGTGAAAGGCAATGCAAATGCACCCAAGTCTGGCGGGGCCAATGATAAATCCGGAAATGCCCCTTCTAAAACAGCAACAGCGGCCAATCTTCCTGGAGGGTATTCTCAAAACGATATACAACTGATAGCCAATGCCGTTTATGGAGAGTCGCGTGGGGAGCCATATACAGGTCAGGTTGCTGTTGCGGCGGTCATTTTAAACAGGGTAGAAAGTGCAGCTTTCCCGAATACCATTTCGGGAGTGATCTTTGAACCTGGAGCCTTTACGGCAGTTGCGGATGGCCAGATATGGCTTACCCCGAACGAACGGGCAAAAGAAGCGGTCGTGGATGCTATCAATGGATGGGATCCGAGTGGTAATGCCGAGTATTACTTTAATCCCGAAACGGCTACAAGCAAATGGATTTGGTCTAGACCGCAAATCAAAAAAATCGGAAAACATATTTTTTGTAAGTAAAGAGGTGAAGGAAAATGATCAGGAATATAGTGATTGCCCTGCTTGTTGTAGTTGTTGCAGGAACTGCATTCTGGGGCTATCAAGAACATAAGGAAAAAAATGCTGTATTAATCAATGCGGAAAACACTTATCAGCGAGCCTTTCATGATTTAAGCTATCAAGTAGATTTATTGCATGATAAAGTTGGCAGCACGTTGGCGATGAATTCAAGATATTCATTAAGTCCAGCTTTAACAGATGTGTGGCGTATCACTTCCGAAGCCCAAAGTGATGTCGGGCAGTTGCCAATAACCCTGCTTCCTTTTAATAAAACAGAAGAATTTTTAGCGAAAATTGCGGACTTCAGTTATAAAACAGCCGTACGTGATCTTGATAAAGAACCATTGAATGATCAGGAATATTCGACTTTACAATCCCTATATACACAGGCAAGTGACATCCAGGGCGAGTTAAGAAAGGTGCAATATCTAGTCCTTAAAAACAATTTAAGATGGATGGATGTCGAAATGGCTTTAGCATCTGGAAAAGAAAATACAGATAACACGATCATTGACGGCTTAAAAGTGGTGGAGAAAAAAGTATCGGGGTATGGGGAAACAAACGAGATGAATCCGACCTTTACTTCTACCCAACAGAGGGATGAAAACTTCAAAAATTTGCAAGGTAAAACCATTACAAAAGAAGAAGCCATTGCGACAGCGAAAAGCTATATACATTCAAAAAGCGGAAATTTGAAGGTGAATGTTGAAGAAAACGGCAAAGGTTCCGATTATGGATTTTATAGTGTGAGCATCCTTGATAAAGATTCTGATACCGAATTGAATATGGATTTGACAAAAAAAGGCGGTTACCCCATTTGGTATATCAATAATAGGGACGTGAACAAAACAAATATTGATTTGAATCAAGCCTATACGAAAGCCGAAGCCTTTTTAAAAGAACATGATTTCAGTTCACTGGAATTATTTGAAAGTGCACAGTACGATAACATCGCTTTACTGAATTTCGTGACATCTGAAAATGGAGTCAAGATTTATCCTGATTCAGTCAAGGTCAAAATTGGATTGGATGACGGATCTGTTGTGGGGTTCTCGGCAGACGAGTATTTAAAATCACATAAAACAAGGGAAATAGAAAGTCCGAGCATATCGGAGAAGGAAGCTAGAGATAAAATCAACTTAAATGTAAAGATAATGGAAAGTGGAAAGGCATTAATCATTAATGATATTGGCGAAGAAGTTCTTTGTTATGAATTTATGGGTACTATTAAAGAAGATACATACCGTATTTTCATTAATGCCGACACTGGTCAAGAAGAAAAAGTGGAAAAATTAAAGAACTCCGAACCGGTATACGAAAATTTAATCTAGACGGGTATGATGATTCATGTTCAACAGGGAAATGTGCCTAGCCACTTTCCCTTTTTCTTATTTCATGACATAATAGTAAAATAGATTTTTGGGTAATATGGGAAAATTAATGGGTAATATGATGTTGTTTCCCTCATTACTTGCTACCAAAAAGGACGTGAATCAAGATGTTTAAAATTGGTGATATTTTAATGCTCGAACAGAAATACTCCTCCCGGAAGGAAAAGTTCAAATGTATGGTTGTTGAAATGGAACCGGGTTGTGTTTATATAGACTTTCCCATCCATTTAGAAACTGGAAAAATTGCATTTCTGATGGACGGGACACAGTTGAACGTCACATTTTCAAACGAGGATCAGGCCGTATATGTATTTGATTCTGAAGTGCTCGGAAAAGTGAAGGGTAGAATACCTATGATACAACTAATGCTGCCTGATGCAGGTACTTTTGTGAGAATTCAAAGGAGGCAGTATGTTCGCCTGGATGTAACGCTTGATACAGCCATCCATCCTGAACATTCCGAGTTTCCTCCTTTTCGCGCATTAACAGAGGATATCAGTGCAGGGGGAGCTTCTATAAGGCTTTTAAAAGGCGTGAATATACAATCGGCTTCACAATTATTTTTGTGGATGGCGCTTACACTGAAATCCGGGGAGATCCATTATTTACGTTTAAGAAGCAAACTCATTCGTGTAACGGAGAAAGAACATGAAAACAAGCTTCTACACGTCCAATTTATTGAACCGACAAAAAGTGATGTACAAACTTTAATGAGATTTATTTTTGAGAAACAGGTGGATTTAAAGAAAAAAGGGTTGTATGTTTGACCGGATTGAATGAAAAACAGTGATTCCATCCATACTGCTAATATAATCAGTATGGAAGGAGCGGCATATGAAAACATTTGAAAGACTTTTAATTAAAGTGATCATCATCCAGCTGGCTTGCCTATTCTTTTTTCAGTTCCTTTTGAGCAGGGAGGACCAAATCATTGATTTGACCAAGCTCTCGAAGTATGAAGGGGTAACTAGCAATAATTATACGAAAATCATTGAAACATTCAATGGGACCTCAAAATGAAAGCGGTGTTCCGCTTTTTTTTGTATGAAGATTTTCAATAAAGGAAAACTATTGATGGTTATATAAATCAAAAGATGAACAAAGGTGTTTTTATGTACACGTCCCTTTTATTAATGATTTTCCTGCTAGTTGTGATAAAATGAAAGGGTAATAAATAATCAGCATGATTGTAGGATTCTTGGGAGGATTTATGGAAAAAAAATTATCAGTTGCAATCGATGGACCAGCTGCTGCTGGAAAAAGCACGGTTGCTAAAATTGTTGCAGAAAAGTTCAATTACATATATGTGGATACAGGAGCAATGTATAGGGCCCTTACCTATAAGGCCATCAATCAACAGATTCGCTTGAATGATGAACAAGCACTATTTGAAGTTCTCATCAATACAGAAATCGAATTAAGACCGAGTGAAAAGGGGCAGTTGGTGTTCTTGGATCATGAGGACGTGACAGCCCAAATCAGAAACAATGAAGTGACTGGTTCTGTATCGGAAGTGGCAAAGCACAGGAGTATCCGGGAAGAAATGGTGCGCAGGCAGCAGATATTTGGTGAAAATGGTGGAGTCGTCATGGATGGCAGGGATATCGGTACACATGTTTTGCCAAATGCCGAGGTAAAAGTATTTCTAATTGCATCTGTAGATGAAAGGGCACAGCGGAGACATCAGGAAAATATGTTAAAAGGTTTTCCATCCGATATCGAAAAGCTAAGGGAAGAAATTGCAACAAGGGACAAGCTGGATTCGGAACGCGAGGTATCGCCCCTGAAAAAGGCGGCAGATGCTATCGAAATTGATACGACTTCTTTATCAATTCAAGAGGTGGCAGAAAGTATCATGTCTTTAATAGAAGAGAGGAAAAGATAAAATTGGATTTTTACACATTTGGCAAAAACGTCGTAAAAGTCGTTTTAATGCCTGCGTATAGGGTCAAGACGCTCGGAAAGGAACATATCCCTAAAGAGGGCGGAGTATTGATCTGTGCCAATCACATTGATAATTTGGATCCCCCTGTAGTTGGCATGACATCTCCAAGGGACATTCATTTCATGGCGAAGGAAGAGTTGTTTCAAGCACCTGTTTTAAAGGATATATTACCCAGAGTGAATGCTTTTCCCGTCAAGCGGGGCAATAGCGATCGTGAATCCCTTAGAAAAGGTTTAAAGCTTTTGAAGGAAGGTAAGGCGCTTGGGCTGTTTCCCGAGGGAACCAGAAGTAAGACAGGTGAATTGGGAGAGGGGATGGCTGGTGCAGGATTTTTCGCATTGCGATCTGATGCCGTGATCATCCCTTGTGCAATCATCGGCCCATATAAGTTATTGCGTCCTTTGAAGGTGGTTTATGGACCTCCCATACAATTTGCCGAGTACCGTGAACAGAAAATTTCAGCCGATGAAGCAACCAAGATCATTATGGACGGGATTGGGAAATTGATTTCCCAACATAAATAGTCATTCATACTTGACAATTTTCTGATTTTGTTAGAATTTATAAAATAGGGGTATTGTTCCTTATAGGGAATGAAAAGGAATATAACCTTATTACTCTAAAAAAAAACCGTTTTTATCTTTATTAGGAAAGTGTTTTTATTGAACCACTTTAAATAAAATATGTGGCCGATGAAGAGGAAGTTTGCTGATCAGTCATGGGTTAAGGAGGAGTTAGTAATGACAGAAGATATGAACCAGGTAGAAGTGAACAATTACAAAGTTGGGGATCAAGTGAAAGCAACCGTTTCAAAGGTAGAAGAAAAACAGGTCATCGTCGATGTAGAAAACAGCAAGACTGATGGAATCATCCCTATCAGTGAGCTGTCGAGCCTTCATGTCGAAAAGGCGTCAGACGCCGTTTCGGAAGGTGATGTATTGGAGCTTGAAGTCATTAAAGTAGAAGAAGAAGCTCTTATTCTATCAAAACGCAAAATTGACGCGCTAAAAGCATGGGATGACCTAGAATTGAAATTTGAAAACGGAGACGTATTCGAGGCTGAGGTTAAAGATGTCGTCAAAGGCGGACTTGTTGTAGATCTAGGCGTACGTGGTTTTGTTCCAGCTTCTCTAGTAGAAGACTATTTCGTTGAAGACTTTTCTGATTACAAAAACAAAACTTTAACATTCAAGATCGTTGAACTTGAGAAAGACAAGAATCGCTTAATTCTCTCACATCGGGCAGTCGTCCAAGACCAAAAGGAAAAACAAAAAGCAAATGTTCTGGATAGGATTGAAAGCGGGCAAGTGCTAGAGGGCGTGGTCCAAAGGATTACCGATTTCGGTGCATTCGTCGATATTGGTGGCGTTGATGGCCTTGTCCACATATCCCAGCTTTCCCATCAGCATGTCGACAAGGCATCCGATGTCGTTTCCGAAGGAGATAAGGTACAGGTGAAGGTCCTTTCCATTGATCGCGATAATGAAAGGATTTCACTTTCCATTAAGGATACCCTTCCTGGACCATGGGCAGGCATTGCTGAAAAGGCAGCAAAAGGTTCTAAACAAGAGGGCGTCGTTAAGCGCCTGGTTTCTTTCGGAGCATTCGTGGAGATTTTCCCTGGGGTGGAAGGACTTGTCCATATTTCACAGATTTCGCACAAACACATTGCCACACCTCAGGAATTACTGAAAGAAGGCCAGTCTGTCGAAGTGAAAGTACTGGATGTCAATGAAACGGAACAACGTTTATCCTTGAGCATTAAAGAACTTGAAGAACCTCAATCCAATTACAACTCATCAGATTATGAACTTCCTGAAGAATCGAAGGGCTTTCAGTTAGGTGAAATGATTGGAGATCAATTGAAAAAACTAAAATAAGATAATAATGGTGATAGCCTTGGAGAGAGAAAAACGAAAATTAGATCATATAGAGTTTGCGCTAAAAACAGGTCAGCAGCATAAATCCGGACTAGAAGATATTTCGTTTATCCACCAAAGCTTACCAGGAATTTCTTTGAATAATGTGAACCTCACAGCAGAAGTTGGCGGACTTAAATTAAGTTCGCCAATTTTTATAAATGCCATGACCGGAGGCGGGGGCCTTGAAACCGAAAGATTGAATGGCGACCTTGCCATTGCTGCACGGGAAACAGGAATCGCCATGGCGGTCGGATCACAGATGGCAGCGATCAAGGACCCTAGACAGCAGACATCTTTTAAAGTGGTAAGACAGGAGAACCCTGAAGGTGTGCTGATTGGTAATCTCGGTGGTGAAGCAACTGTAGACCAAGCAAAACGAGCGCACGAGATGATCGGGGCTAATGCCTTGCAGATTCATATTAACGTCATTCAAGAATTGACGATGCCTGAAGGAGATAGGAATTTTGCGGGTACCCTTTCTAGAATAGAAAAAATCAACAGAAGTATCGGAATACCTGTCATTGTAAAAGAGGTAGGATTTGGGATGAGTATGGAAACGGTGCAGCAATTACGTTCTGTTGGTGTTTCAATCATTGATGTAGGTGGGTTTGGCGGAACAAATTTTGCTAAGATCGAAAATGAAAGGCGAGCAAAAGTACTCGGATATTTTAATGAATGGGGCATTCCGACTGCTGCTTCCATCGTGGAAGCTGTTAATGTTTCACCTGAGATTTCAGTCATTGGTTCGGGTGGTATTCAAAATCCTCTGGAAATTTCAAAAGTCCTGGCTTTAGGAGCGAAAGGTGTCGGGTTAGCCGGTCATTTCCTCAAGTTGCATAAAGAATTGGGGCTAGTACAATTAATCAAAGAAATTAACTACATACATGAAGATCTAAAGATCATCATGACTGCACTTGGGTGCGGTAATATCTCGGAATTAAGGGAATCGAAAATTGTCATCACAGGCAAGACCTATCATTGGTTAACTCAAAGAGGCATTGATTGCTCGTCATATGCTAAATGAATCACTACAAAAGAAGCATCTCAATTGGAACATTCATTGAGATGCTTCTTTTTGTTCACATAGATTCAGCTATTTCTTTTTCGAGCATCTTCCGGGCTTTCCATTTTTGTTGCCCCTTTATAATCCAATGATTGGTCCCTATCGGACTCCACCCGTTTACTTTGTTTCAGTTTCTTCTCTTGCCGATCTTTGCCCATGTTTACACCTCCTTTATAAAATAAAGTAGGAACAGTTTTTATGTATAAATATTGCAACACCACATTAAAAGCCGTGTCTAACGTTTATTCTTTGTAAAAACGAGCCATAATGTTTCCTAAAAGGGGGACACTGCATGGATGGAATTTTGTTTTATTGGATGTCATGGATAGTTTGGGTCATTGTCATGTTTTTTATTCCAAAAACGGTTCCCTTTCGTTTTGATTTTCTTTTTCATCTATTAGCCGTAATGGTATTGGCGGGGTATAAATTGGAGGTATCCTTACTTTCGGTGCAATTGAGCGGTCTATATCTATTGTTGATATTGTGTGTGTATATTAGGAAGCTATCGATCATCAAGCTGATGGAGCTGATTTGCGGCAGCCTAATAATCACACTCGCTTATGCCAGCTTTCAACTGTTTTCTTTGCTTGATCCGATATGGCTTATTATGAAACCTTCTTATCTTATGTGTATCTTTCTGAATTATCTTATCCTATTACTTTTTAAAAATTGGAAACATCGATTGTTTGTGCTTTTAATTGGTTTGATAATGGGTGATATCATATATTCAGGTTTGCTTGTTTATCACTCATTGCCTTATGCTGCCCTTACATACGCATGGCATGATGATGCAGTGCTGATATTGGGCTCAAATATATTGTGGAGAATATTAGAGCTTGTCGGCCAATACATATATTTATCATCTCAATCTAGGGTGATATCAAAACAAAGAAAAGAGAACTTTAATCAATGAGGTGAACTGTGAAAGGAAGGAAAATAGGTTTGAGGTGTTGACTGCTTTACCAAGAATGCTGCGGTCTAAAATGGAATCAATTGGAATGGGAAGGCTTTTATGCATACAATCATTGTTGATTGTCGAGAAATTTGTTACTATAGGATAGTTAGAGGTCTGTAGATAAATCGTAAAATGCTCTAAACAATTAAAAAGGAAGCAGTATGCCGAACGCTTTCTTCATTTTTTTGGGCTGTTATAATCACGTTTTAGCATGCTGAGGGTTCAGCTTCACGTCACCTAAAGGAACTGGGGAGTAAAGTGGACAAACTGCCTGTATTTACTTGATACGTTTAACTAAAACATCAGGGGGCTTCACTTGCTGATGGAAGTTTCCTATATATGATGATGGATACAGCCTTTTCCTTTAAATGGAAATAATGAAAATCAATAATGCAACGATAATAAATGCATTCATGGATTTCGTGACTTTGACAAAGATGATAGTAGCAGAAAGGGTGAATAGCAATGCCAAAACCGGTAATTGCGATAGTCGGTCGTCCGAACGTAGGAAAATCGACAATCTTTAATAGAATAGTGGGAGAACGGGTTTCGATTGTCGAAGACGTTCCTGGGGTAACACGTGACAGGATTTATAGTTCAGGTGAATGGTTGACACATGATTTTAACATAATTGATACAGGTGGAATTGATATCGGTGACGAACCATTCCTTGAACAAATTCGTCAGCAGGCTGAAATTGCCATCGACGAAGCTGATGTGATAATATTTATGACGAATGGCCGTGAAGGAGTAACGGCTGCTGATGAAGAGGTCGCTAAGATTCTCTTTAAATCTAGGAAGCCTGTCGTTCTTGCGGTTAATAAAGTCGATAACCCAGAAATGAGAGATCAAATTTATGATTTCTATGCGTTGGGTTTTGGCGATCCATTCCCGATCTCCGGATCTCACGGACTAGGTCTTGGTGACCTTCTGGATGAAGCAGCGAAACATTTCCCAAAATTCAGCGGTCAGGATTATGCTGATGATGTCATTAAATTCAGTTTGATTGGAAGACCGAACGTAGGTAAATCATCGCTGGTCAATGCATTGTTGGGAGAAGATCGTGTTATTGTAAGTGATATCGAAGGAACCACGCGCGATGCGATTGACTCTCCTTATAAATATAATGGTAAAGAGTATGTGATCATTGATACCGCTGGGATGCGGAAAAAAGGGAAAGTGTATGAAAGTACGGAAAAATATAGCGTACTACGTGCATTAAGGGCAATTGAACGTTCAGACGTTGTGCTTGTGGTCCTGAACGCTGAAGAAGGAATTCGTGAGCAGGATAAAAAAATTGCCGGATATGCCCATGAAGCGGGTAGGGCGGTCATCATCGTTGTCAATAAGTGGGATGCCATCGAGAAAGATGAAAAAACCATGAAGGATTTTGAAGAAAAGATTCGTGCCCATTTCCTATTCTTGGATTATGCGCCAATCATTTATCTTTCTGCCTTAACTAAAAAACGGACACACACATTAATACCAGTCATCGATCAGGCTAGTGAGAATCATGCTATCCGTGTTCAGACAAATGTATTGAATGAAGTGGTCATGGATGCCGTGGCGATGAATCCGACTCCGACTCATAATGGTAATCGATTAAAAATTTATTATACGACCCAGGTAGCAATCAAGCCGCCTACTTTCGTTGTATTCGTCAATGATCCGGAGTTATTGCATTTCTCATACGAGAGATTTTTAGAAAATAGAATCAGGGATGCCTTTGGTTTTGAAGGAACACCAATACGAATTTTTGGACGCCAAAGAAAATAGTAAAGGCGGGTTATAGAATGGTGAAAGCAAAAGAGAGTATCGCAGTCATTGGTGCAGGGAGCTGGGGAACTGCTTTAGCAATGGTAATAGCAGATAACCAGCATGAAGTGAGATTATGGGGACATAATCCGAAACAAATTGATGAAATAAATCAAAATCATACGAATGAAAAATACTTGCCTGGAATTGAATTGCCTTTGGGAATTAAAGGGTATTCTTCCATTAAGGAAGCATTGGTGGGGATTGAAACAATAATCTTGGCTGTCCCGACTAAAGCCTACCGGGAAGTGCTTGGACAGATTAAAGCGGCTCATGATAAACCATTGACAATCGTTCATGTGAGTAAGGGAATTGAACCAGATTCACTGCTTCGTATTTCTGAAATGATTGAAGAAGTTTCTTCGACTGATTGGCTTAAAGATATAGTTGTTCTTTCAGGACCAAGCCATGCAGAAGAAGTCAGTTTACGTCATCCAACTACAGTTGCCGTTTCTTCAAAAAATATGCAAGCGGCTGAAAAGGTTCAGGACATCTTTATCAACAATAGTTTCCGTGTGTATACAAATCCCGATTTGGTTGGTGTTGAAATCGGGGGTGCTTTAAAGAATATCATTGCCTTGGCTGCCGGTATTACCGATGGGTTAGGCTATGGCGATAATGCCAAGGCTGCTTTAATGACTCGAGGATTGGCTGAAATCTCACGCCTGGGAGTGGCCATGGGGGCTAACCCTCTTACTTTTTCAGGATTAGCTGGGATTGGTGACTTAATCGTCACTTGTACAAGCGTTCATTCCCGAAATTGGAGAGCTGGGAATATGCTTGGTAAAGGGCAAAAACTAGAAGAAGTATTGGAAAACATGGGTATGGTGGTTGAAGGAGTCAGAACGACTAAAGCGGCTTATCAACTAGCTCAAAAGTATGAAGTGAATATGCCGATTACTGAGGTCCTTTACAACGTCTTATTCAATGGGGAAGAAGTGAAAGAGGCAGTTGACCTGTTGATGACCCGATCGAAAACGAATGAAATGGAAGAACTTTTTAACATATTGGATAGCAGACAGCAGGATTAATCTCGAATTAGTTGATTTTATAAAAGAATTTCATTAAATTAGGCATTCGATGATGCACCTTGCCATGTCTCAGCATACAATGCAACGAAAGTAAACTAGTAATTTGACCTCGGCACGGGGGATTTAGTCAAATGAGCAGAAGATATCTTGATATCTTCTGCTTTTTTTTATGGGCAAAAATCATCTTGATCACTTTAAGCTGGCTTTTAAGAATTATGAATATTTGAATAGATTATTCAAGTTTGCATGGATCATTCGGCTTTATTCCTTATTTTTTGTTATATTTCGACTATTTTTTTTGGTATGAAAATTGCGGAGTGTATTGTATCCAAAAATAAAAAAGGAAAGGCCTAAAAAGTTGGTCCACTTATAATCGGCTAAATTGAAAGGGGAATGATACATGCAAACAGGTCAGCTGAAAAGATCTTTAAACTTATGGCAAATCGTGTTACTTGGTGTTGGATATATGACGCCGATGGTTGTTTTTGATACATTCGGGATTGTTTCCGAAAAAACAGGGGGACATGTACCAACAGCTTATGTCATTGCTCTAATGGCGATGCTGTTTACGGCTGCAAGCTATGGGAAAATGGTGAAAATTTATCCCCAGGCAGGTTCAGCCTATACGTACACACAAAAAACGATCAATCCACATTTAGGCTTCCTTGTCGGATGGTCATCGATGCTTGATTACTTATTTTTACCAATGGTTAACGCCGTTTTAACAAAAATATACTTAACGGCTCTTTTTCCAGAAGTATCACCGTGGATATGGGTGGTGGCATTTGTCCTGTTAATGACAGTCATTAACTTATTCAATGTTAATTTCGCTGCCAACTTTAATAGCTTTCTCGTTTTTTTTCAAATGCTGGTCATCGTTATTTTTGTAGCTCTTGTCGTTAAAGGGGTCATGGGTGGAGAAGGGACTGGAGAGGTCTTGTCGGTTCAGCCATTCATCAGTCCTCATATGGAAATGTCGACGCTCATAGCGGGTGCTACAATCCTCTGTTTTTCTTTCTTGGGGTTTGACGCAGTCACTACATTATCGGAAGAAACACCGAATCCATCCAAAACGGTTCCGCGGGCCATCTTTTTAACTGCCCTTATCGGAGGGGTTCTATTTGTGACGGCAGCATTCTTTACACAATTATTTTTCCCGGATGTTTCCCGTTTTAGCCATCCTGAAGGGGCTTCTCCCGAAATTGCCCTTTTTGTGGGCGGGAAGTTATTTCAGGCCTTCTTTCTTGCAGGAACTTTATGTGGTACCCTTGCCTCCGGTCTTGCATCCCATGCTAGTGTTTCTAGGTTGCTATATGTCATGGGGCGTGATCAAATGATTCCGAAAAAACTGTTTGGCTTTGTTCACCCTAAATACAACACGCCGTTTTTTAATGTCATCTTTGTCGGGATTATATCAATGGTTGCTTTATTCCTTGACTTGGTTACGGCTGCTTCTCTCATAAATTTTGGGGCGTTGATAGCTTTTACTTTCGTGAATGTTTGCGTAATTGTCCATACAATAAGGAACAAAAGCTACCAAACGGTTAAAGGATTTCTTGTAAATATTTTGTTTCCGGTTATTGGAGGGGCATCCGTATTCATTCTTTGGCTTAATCTCGAAATGAGTTCATTAATTCTAGGAGTTGTCTGGGCAGCAATCGGAATTGGATATCTTCTATATCGGACGAAATGGTTTACGGAATCCCCACCACTATTCCATTTTGAAGAAGCTCAGTAATTCACTCAAAGGTTGTTATATGGCTGATAAGAAAATGAAGAGGTCGTTGACGCTCATGCCCGTTGTTCTATTTGTTTTTTTGTTCATGACGTTGGCTACGGTGTTCAGCAAGTATGTAATCGCTGCAGAAATGTCACATGGAATGGTTTCGGGAGCTTACTTACTGGCTTTAATGGTGATGCTCTTCCCTGCATCCAGTTATGGGCAAATGGTAAAGGTCATTCCATCGGCAGGCTCCGCTTATGCAAACACGCAAAAGTCGATTAATCCATATGCCGGTTTTTTGGTAGGGTGGTCGATACTACTGGATTATTTATTCATTCCAATGGTCAATTACTTGTAGTTCAGCATTTTCTTTGCAGCAGCTTTTCCTTCCGTACCGGTTTATGCGTGGGTGCTTAGTTTAACAATTATCAATGTGCTTGGGGTGAAAATGGCTACGAAAGCGAATGTTGTCCCACCTTGCTTTTCATAGTCATATTCATTGCCTTATCTATCCGTGAGATTTCTGATGGGAAAGGAACGGGAGCTCTTTTGAGCTTTCAGTCTTTCTATAATCTAAACGAGTCGATTTCGCTGCAGGAACGGGGCTTCAATGTTTCTCGTTCTTGGGCTTTGATTCGGCAACGAGGTTTGCCAAAGAACCGGTTAATCCTGTAAAAACCATTCCCCGTGCAGTTTATATCATCATGTTTACAGGTGGCATTTTGTTTATAGCTGTATCATACTCTACGCATAATGTTTGGCCATCATACGAAACATTCAGTAATCCTGATGCGGCAGCCAATGAAATAATCGCATCCTTTGGTGGAAAGACCTTCGTTACTTTCTTCTTGGTGGTTTATGGGTTTACGGTCTTTGGTTCAGCGTATAGTGTTTTCAGGGAACATGAAATGGGTACGATTGAAAGTGGGGAATTAGCTGACATCATCGTTCTTGATAAAAACTTGTTTACAATTCCTGCTGATCAAATCCTTCAAGCGCGTGTTGAATTAACCTTTATGGATGGAACAGCAGGTATGGTGCCGTAATGGAACTGTGGAGGTAACCTCTCAGTATAGCGAGGGCGAGGTTCTAAAGACCAGCCTCCCATCTAAGGAAGTGGGTTTAAGCAGGGAATTAAATATGTAAAGGTGAACGTCCTTTTGTAATGAAAAACAATCAATTTTAAGATTTTATTCTTGGCAAAAGGGTCCATTAGAGGACCCTTTTATTTTGGTTCAAATATAGGTAAATATTGGTTGCCGGTTAGGATTAAGAGTTGCATGTTATTTTTTATCTCGCAATTTGGAATTGTGTTAAAATATAGGCTAGGTTACAAAAGGAGAGTGAAATTGTGTTATCCATTCCGGATGATAAAATTAGACCATTCATAACTATCATAATTGATCAGCCAACATTTTCAGAGCAGAAAATTCATGAGATAAAGGAACCCTTCTTCTTTCTTGTGAAAGAAAATCAAGTGTTTGCCTATATCCGCGTGGATGACCTCCCGTTAAATGAAAGAATAACAACAGTTGATCAGCTTTTACAGTATGCCTGCTCGATTGATAATGTCTGTAAATTGCCTCCGAACATTTCCATGCCACTCCTGTTTCAAATTATCGGCGAACCTATCGTACTGATAAAAACAGATGATGGCCAGTTTACCGGCTATGTAAAAAGGGAAGATGTGTTAGCTGAATTATTCAAACAGGACAGCAAACAAAATATAGACCTGCTAAATGTCATTTTAACTTCCATTCCCATGGGGATTTTTGTGGCTGATAAAGAAAAAAATATTGTGAACTTCAATGAATCAGGATTGAAAATGATAAAGAAGCCTTCAGAACAGGTCCTAAATGAACCTGCCGCGACCATCTTCAATAAGCAGCATATACATAGCGTGTTTGCAAGTGGAGGCAGTATCCTTAATCAGCTGGAAATTACTGATATCATGAGTGTGCTAGTCGATTATAGCCCGATTCTAAACCACGCAAAAGAAGTGGAAGGCCTGATCATCATCGTTCAGGATTTACCGATGGTTGAGGAAATGGCCATGGAAATAGAATTGATAAAAAGTTCAAATAAAGACTTGAATGCCATCTTAGCGAATATCTATGATGAAATTCTGGTCGTTAATCAAAAGGGTGAGCTGTTGCGCTATAGTGACAGGATCATTTCCGGATTCTGGGGAAAAGATCTAAAAGATTATATCGGAAAGAATCTCTTGCAATTAGAAGATGAAGGGATTTTTAATTCTTCGGTCACCCGATTAGTCCTTGAACAAAAAAAGAAAGTATCGATTGTCCAAGATACGAAAATGAACAAGAAAGTCCTTTCCGTCGGAACCCCAGTATTCAATGAAAAAGGGGATATTGAGCGAATTGTCATTGCATCAAGGGATATAACGGAAACGACACAGTTGAAATCGGAATTAAATGAAATGAGGAAAGAACTTGATTCGTTCAAAAAACAAGATCAATTTTACAAAGAGTTGATTTTTGCCAGTCCTAAAATGGAGCAGATAATTAGCCAAGTCAAGAAAATTGCGCATTTTTCATCTACCGTGTTAATCAACGGGGAGTCGGGAGTAGGTAAAGAAGTGATAGCCGAAGCCATTCATAAAATGGGTAGGCGATCCAAGCAACCTTTCCTGAAGATAAATTGCGGGGCAATCCCGGAAAACCTCCTCGAAAGTGAATTGTTTGGATATACGAAGGGTTCATTTACCGGAGCAGATAAAAATGGGAAAATAGGGTATTTTCAACAGGCGAATAAAGGTGTTTTATTCCTTGATGAAGTGGGTGATATGCCTATTCATCTGCAAGTGAAGTTGCTCCGTGTCCTTCAGGAACAGGAAGTGATTCCAATAGGTAGTACTACACCAATACCCATTGATGTTCAAATTGTCGCTGCCACGAATAAGAGACTGGAAAAAATGGTCGAGAGGGGGACGTTTAGAGAAGATTTGTTCTATCGTTTGAACGTCATTCCCATACACGTACCCCCTTTAAGGGAAAGGCCGGAGGATATACCACCCCTTGCTTTTCATTTTCTGCAAAAACTGAATGAACGGTATCAGCGAAATTACCACTTTTCACCTGATGCCTTGACTATACTGGAAGTCTACACATGGCCGGGAAACATTCGTGAATTGCAGAACATGATTGAAAGATTGGTTGTTTCAGCAGATGAAGAGACGATAGATGCTGACTTCATTCAAAGGTTCATTCCGGTCAGCAATGACTTTAAACACACGAAACCAATCATTACGAGAATCCTTCCTCTTCAGGAAGCGCAGGATCATGTCGAGGAGCAATTGATCATGCTTGCCATGAAACAATATAAAACTACGACCAAAGCGGCAAAGGCACTGGGGATAAGCCAATCGTCCGTTAGCAGGAAGTATCAAAAAGTCTTAGCGGAACAGAGCAAGAGAATCGAAAAAAATGCATTTTGATTGAAAGCTGTTGACAAGTGATGATATTCACTTGTACAACGGCTTTTTTTTATGAGGGAATTGGGAAGTAGGGTCATGACATTTCAAGGTGAAGTATGCAAATGAAACTAAAGCTATTCAAATCTGCATAGTTATAGGGGGTTTTATTAAAAAGGAATGCGATTTTATTGGTTAATTATCTTGGCATGGTTCTTGCTAGATATATAAGTATAAGAAAAAAGGGAGGTAAGCATTAAAGTTTAATCTAAAGCAATCTTAATTAACCATCCACTAAAGTTATATAAAAAGGGAGAGTATAAAATGTCAATTAACGTAGAAAGTAAATCTCAAGCAAACCAATCAGAAACCCAAGATTATATTAAAAAAGTGCTTCAATTAATCGAACAAAAAGAAATTTCAAAAGAAGATGCCCAATGGGTAACGAAAGAAACGGTCGAGAATTTCCGTAACCATGTAAACCCAGGGTTTTTGGAATATCGGAAGACGGTCACTAAAGACACACAATTTGCTGCGGTGGAGTGGTCTGATCAAGGTTCCTGTTTTACGGACGTTAATGGAAAAAAATATATTGATTGTTTAGGTGGATTTGGTATTTATAATGTTGGCCATCGTAACCCTAAAGTAGTAAAGGCAGTAACCGATCAATTGCAAAGACAAGCTCTTCATAGCCAGGATTTACTTGATCCATTGCGGGCCATGCTTGCAAAAATCCTAGCCGATATCACGCCGGGAGATTTAAAATACTCATTCTTTACGAACAGCGGTACGGAGAGCGTGGAGGCTGCGCTTAAGCTGGCTAAAATGTACAGTGACAAATACACGATTATTTCCACGACAAAATCATTCCATGGTAAAAGTCTTGGTTCTCTATCGGCAACTGCAAAGGGCATGTTCAGAAAACCGTTCATTCCACTGGTGCCAGGTGTGCGTCATGTACCTTTCGGTGATTTGGATATGATGAGAAAAACGTTTGAAAGTTGTGCGTTGGTCGGTGAAGATGTTGCTGCTGTGCTGTTGGAGCCTATCCAAGGTGAAGGTGGGGTCATCCTCCCTCCGCAAGATTATTTAAAGCAGGTTCGAGCACTATGTGACGAATATGATGCGTTATTGATATTGGATGAGGTTCAAACAGGAATGGGACGTACAGGTAAAATGTTCGCATCCCAGTTATATGACGTTGTTCCGGACATTATTTGTTTAGCGAAAGCATTTGGCGGCGGAGTAATGCCTGCAGGGGCTGTTGTAGCCAACGAGAAAGTGTTTAAAAGCTGGTTCGACAATCCATTCATGCACACTACTACGTTTGGAGGAAATCCACTCGCTTGTGCTGCAGCCATTGCTACGATAGATGTACTTTTGGAAGAAAAATTACCGGAGCGTGCTGCAGAAGTGGGTGAATACTTCTTAAATGGGTTAAGGGAAGTAGCTGCTGAGCACAAAGATAAAGTTTTGGAGATTCGCGGTCAAGGATTGATGATTGGTATTGAGTTCCATAAGGACGAAGTGGGTTATGAATTTTCAAAAGCCCTCTTTGATAAAGGCATCTTGGTGGCAGGTACGCTTATAAATTCGAAAACAATCAGGATTGAGCCGTCATTGACTATTCATTTGGATGAAGTCGATGAAGTGATTAAAGCGTTTAAAGAGGTCCTGCCGACGCTTCAATCTTAATTCAAATAAGCAGAAAATCAGTCTTTGGACTGTTTCAGACTGTAGATAAACTCGGTGAAAATCGTGTTTGTCTACAGTTTTTTTAAGTTTTAAAAAGTTTGACCGTTGCCTCCAGGCACTCGCTTTCCGCGGACGGTCTGCCCTCGGCGCCTTTGTGCCTGGGGGTCTCCCTTGGACGCGTATTCCCGCAGGAGTCTCGTACCTTTAGTTCCAATCAACTTTGTTTTTACAGGCAGATAGAACTTCTCTACGCTCGTTTTTTTTTATTAAAGTGGATCCCATGAGGAATGAATATCAATCAAATGGCCAGTAGCATAGTCCTGAACATGGTGCATATCAGATGAATGCGGATTTGGATTTTTTTACATGAAAATCAGTCGTGCAGACGAGAATTACACAGTATGGACAATGATTTAATTCCATTAACGTAATTTGGTATGTTATAATAATTTCTGGAAAAAGGAGTGATAAAGATATGACACCTGCTCTGCAAAAAATGTGGATATCCTTTATAGCTATGGGCTTTATGGTTATCTCTATATTTCTTATCTACTTAAGCCGATATAAGTTAAAAGGTTTTTGGAGAGTCTTGACAGCAATTATCGCATACATACTAATGATTCTAGCCGGCTTGATCATTCTTATCGTTGTTCTTAGCGGGCCAACCACTTGATAGGTGAGGAGAAATGATGAAAACTTTTTTCAAAATATTATGTTTATTATGCATCTCTGTGTCTCTATCTGGCTGTTTATATCCAGAGAAGCAAAAAATGCAAAACCAGCTGCCTTATAAAGAACAGATACAATCCGTCCAAAGTGCAGTAAATCAATTTCAGAAAGATGAAGGTGGCATTCTGCCCATCGTTACGAAAGATGCAGAGACACCCATTTATCAAAAATATGTCATTAAATTTTCTAAGATTTCCCCAAGGTATATGGCTGAACCGCCGGATAATGCCTATGAATCAGGAGGCGTTTTTCAATATATCCTAGTAAATGTTGAAAAGGATCCGACTGTAAAGTTGTTGGATGTCAGGATGGCACAAAAAATACAGGATGTTTCGTTGAGATTGACTGCTTATCAACAAAGCAACGGATATCCGCCTTTTAAGGAAAAGTTATCCGATAATGTCTTTACACTTGATTATGAAAAAATGGGCCTGAAGGAAGCTCCTACTGTCACAAGTCCATTTTCACAAAGAGCCTTATATCTTGTAGTCGATGGACAAGGTAGTATTTTTGCCGATTATACCCCGGATTTAATTGAGGCGTTAAAGAAGCATGATGGAGAAAAAATTAAGCCAGGTGAAGATATCCGGGAGCTACTTGTACAGAGTTCGGAGTTCGTGCCTGCCTATTCACTCCCATATACGATTGATGAAAAAACAAATAATCCAATATTTCTTACAAAATAGGCATAACCCTTCTTCTACAAAATATATTGTAGGGGAAGGGTTATTTCTTTATCTTTATTTCATCTTACTTTTAAAATAACAACCCTTATATAAAATTACTGGTGGAGGAAGGGATTGAACCAGGGAAATAATTGGAATAAATTTTTAGGACAACATCATAGATATATAGTGTCCTAAATAAAAGCAAATGGATAAACGAAATCCCAAAACTCTAATTCGGGAGGGGATACCTTGGAAAAGGTAGATATTTTTAAAGATATAGCAGAACGGACCGGCGGCGATATATATTTGGGGGTGGTCGGTGCCGTCAGGACTGGGAAATCCACATTTATTAAAAAATTCATGGAGTTAGTCGTTATTCCGAATATCCCGTCAGAGGCTGACCGTGCAAGGGCACAAGATGAATTGCCTCAAAGTGCAGCTGGAAAAACCATCATGACGACAGAGCCTAAATTCGTACCTAATCAGGCAGCATCGATTCAGGTAGCTGAAGGGCTCGAAGTGAACATTCGTTTAGTCGATTGTGTCGGTTATACAATACCTGGGGCTAAAGGGTATGAAGATGAAAATGGTCCCCGCATGATTCATACACCTTGGTATGAGGAGCCGATTCCGTTCAATGAAGCGGCAGAAATAGGTACACGCAAAGTAATTCAGGATCATTCCACATTAGGTGTTGTCGTTACGACTGATGGATCCATAGGAGAAATTCCACGCAGTGATTATTTAGAGGCCGAGGAAAGGGTTGTTGAAGAATTGAAGGAGGTTGGCAAGCCATTTATCATGATTGTCAATTCCGTTCAGCCTCACCATCCAAATACGATAGCCTTAAAGGAGTCCTTGCAAGAAAAGTATGATATCCCTGTCTTGGCCATGAGTGTTGAAGGAATGAGGGAATCGGATGTTTATAGCGTCCTGCGTGAGGCCTTGTATGAATTTCCTGTACTTGAAGTCAATGTAAATCTCCCGAGCTGGGTAATGGTTCTGCGTGAGGATCATTGGTTAAGGGAGAGTTACCAGGAAGCGGTTAAAGAGACTGTAAAGGACATTAAACGTCTGAGGGACGTAGATCGTGTAGTCGGTCATTTCAATGAATTCGAGTTCATTGACCGTGCCGCACTTGCAGGTATTGAGATGGGGCAGGGTGTAGCGGAAATCGACCTTTATGCACCTGATGAACTCTATGATGAAATCCTGAAGGAAATTGTCGGTGTGGAGATACGGGGCAAGGATCATCTATTATCATTGATGCAGGACTTTGCGTATGCCAAAGCTGAGTATGATCAGGTGGCCGACGCATTGAGAATGGTCAAACAAACAGGATATGGTGTCGCAGCCCCTTCCCTTAATGATATGAGTCTTGATGAACCTGAAATTATCCGACAAGGCGCCAGGTTCGGTGTCAGGCTAAAAGCGGTAGCGCCTTCCATCCATATGATCAAGGTCGATGTCGAATCTGAATTCTCACCGATCATTGGGACGGAAAAGCAAAGTGAAGAATTGGTCCGGTATCTGATGCAGGATTTTGAAGATAATCCACTTTCCATTTGGAACTCTGATATTTTTGGCAGAAGTCTTAGTTCATATGTAAGGGAAGGCATACAGGTGAAATTAGCGATGATGCCAGACAATGCACGTTACAAATTGAAAGAGACACTGGAGAGAATTATTAATGAGGGCAGTGGGGGATTGATTGCCATTATCTTATAAAACGTTAAAAAGCTGGACCAATTCCATTATGGATTGGTCTTTTTGCATGCAAATTCCGTATGAATCCAAGTAAAAGTATCC
Source organism: Peribacillus sp. NPDC060253 (assembly GCF_042727425.1). NCBI lineage: Bacteria > Bacillati > Bacillota > Bacilli > Caryophanales > Bacillaceae > Peribacillus > Peribacillus sp. NPDC060253. The sequence continues at coordinate 155 of NZ_JBHXAS010000024.1, read as the reverse complement.
CTTGGGAGGTCCACAATTTGAAAAAAACGGTTGTTTTTTAGGAAAATCTTGAAAAAACCCTGTGGTTAAGCGATATTCAGTGATATAAGAAGTTTAAATTCTATAAAAAAGGGAAATGATGATTAGCGAAAGACAAAATTTATAATATATACAAT
>NZ_JBHXAS010000023.1:0-52673 GCF_042727425.1 Peribacillus sp. NPDC060253 | reverse complement strand
TTAATAAAATATTAAGTTTCACTCGTATAATCGCAGGGATATGGCCTGCAAGTTTCTACCGAATTACCGTAAATGATTCGACTATGGGTGAGTAATGGATCTTGTTGCATAATGGACGGCTTTTCCCATTCATTTTTCATTCATGCCCAAGAAATATTGCTTCACTCCAAAAAAGTGCCGCAATGTTTCCTGGGCTTTTTTATTTGCCGGGAAACGATTGCCTAGTTTATGGGTCAATAAACATCCACGATTGGGAGGAACCTTCATGCAACTTTTAAAGGAAAAAATCTTGTCCGAGGGTCAAGCTTTATCAGAAGACATTTTAAAAGTAGATTCATTCTTAAACCATCAAATGGATCCTCTGCTAATGAAAGAAATTGGTAAAGAATTCGTAAAACGTTTCGGACAAAAGGAAATAACGAAAGTGCTGACCATTGAATCTTCAGGCATTGGACCTGGTTTGATGGCTGCGTTAGAATTGGAAGTTCCGCTAATTTTTGCACGTAAACGTAAATCACTTACTTTAACAGATGATTTAGTGACGGCGTCCGTACATTCTTTTACAAAAAAAGAAACCAACACAATTACGGTTTCCAATAAATATATTGAAGCTGGGGATAAAGTTTTGATCATCGATGACTTCCTTGCGGTCGGACAGGCAGCCCGGGGCTTGGTGGATATCTGTAAGCAGGTTGGAGCAGAAGTGGCCGGAATTGGCATCGTTATTGAAAAAGCATTTCAAAGTGGTGGTAAGGATCTTAGGGAACAAGGTTTTCATGTGGAATCTCTTGCGCGAATTGCAAAGTTGAAATTCGGTGAGATAACGTTCGCTGAGGAAAAGGAAGGGGCAACCGCCAATGTCTAATCAATCACCATTGAAAGTTGCTTCCTTAGGATTACAACATGTTCTTGCAATGTACGCAGGTGCAATTGTCATTCCATTGATTGTCGGTGGGGCACTGGGATTGACTGCAGCACAGTTAACTTATTTAGTATCGATTGATATTTTAATGTGTGGAATAGCAACCTTATTGCAAGTGTGGAAAAATAAATTCTTTGGAATTGGGCTTCCGGTCGTCCTAGGCTGCACATTCACAGCAGTTAGCCCGATGATTGCAATTGGTACGCAATATGGAATCAACTCCATTTATGGATCTATTTTGGTGTCGGGATTGATTGTCGTTTTAATTAGTAAATTCTTCGGAAAACTGGCAAGGTTCTTCCCACCCATTGTCACTGGTTCGGTCGTTTTGATTATTGGCATTACGCTCATTCCTGTTGCAATCAACAATCTTGGCGGAGGTCAAGGGGCTGCTGATTTCGGTGACTTGAATAATGTAGCTCTTGGCTTTGGAACTCTATTATTCATCATATTCATGTATAAATTCTCAACGGGATTCGTACGCTCCATTTCTATTTTATTGGGGCTGTTAGTCGGAACTTTTGTAGCTTTCTTCCTTGGAAAAGTGGATTTTAGCTCAGTGGTCAGTGCCACGTGGCTGCACTTGCCACACTTCTTCTACTTCGGCACTCCGACATTCCACGTCACACCGATCATTACAATGACCTTGGTGGCGATTGTCAGCTTGGTGGAATCGACTGGTGTTTATTATGCCCTTGGTGAAATTACGGACAAAGAGATTTCAGAAGACGATCTAGCTCGCGGATATCGTTCTGAAGGTCTTGCCATCATGATTGGCGGTTTGTTCAATGCGTTTCCATATACGGCTTTCTCACAAAATGTGGGATTGATTCAATTGTCAGGCATTAAAACAAGGAATGTCATTTATACGACAGCAGGTATCCTTATTTTCATAGGTTTTGTTCCGAAAATTGGTGCATTCACGACCATTATCCCTTCCTCCGTACTTGGCGGTGCAATGGTTGCGATGTTTGGTATGGTGATTGCCGCTGGAATAAAGATGTTGAGCAAAGTGGATTTTGCTTCCCAAGAAAATTTATTGATCATCGCTTGTTCAGTAGGCATGGGCCTTGGGGTAACAGTCGTTCCCGAGTTATTTGCCCAAATTCCTCAAAGCTTTCAAATCTTAACGGAAAACGGTATTGTAGCCGGAAGTTTGACAGCCATTTTCTTGAATATCGTCTTTAACATCGTCCCGACAAAAGGGAAAGTAAAGGAAGAGCGTATAGAAGGGCAAAAAGTAGCCTAATTAAAAATTGATTCGGTAAACTTGATAGATTCACCTAATAGATGTCCCCTGATCCTCAAACAATTGAGGATAGGGGCATTTTTTTATTTTGCCCGGAGATTGATCACAGATCATGATTTTTTCATGAAATGGGGTTTTGTCAGATAAAAGGAAACTCTCTTCACTTTTTGAATATATTGATAGTATAAGTTCAGGAAAGTAGTGATAGAGATGGAGAAAAAATATTGTATTCATTGCCGGACCATTTTAAGTCAGGAGTACAGGTGCAGAGTGTGTGGAAAAGAGGAGTTTCAAAATATCATTATTCAAGTACAAAATCAATCCTCATTAAAGAAGGGAGAATGAAAGCCCCCCCTTACCGAGTATTAAGGTAAGGGGGTTTTATTATTTATGACTACATTTCAATCATTAAGATGATATGAATCGTACCTGCCCCATCCATTGAAATGGGTAAATGGATTGCTTCGTTAAATCCATACATTTTGGTTTTGCCCACAATGACAGTGGGCGGTGTAATATCCATTATTGTATCCTCGCTAGCTAAAGAGGTGGCGACATTGCCTGCGAGCATATTGCCGAGTTCTGCAGCGAAAGATTCAAGCATTTCACCTTCTAATGGCATGCCAAACATGCTTTCACCTATCTTGCTCATGCATCCGTTTGTACCTTCGATGATTAATCTTCCACAGATATCCCCTGTCATCCCATGAGGACGCTAATGGATTCCTGTTCGAAAGGCTGTCTAATGAGGGATGGCTTTTGAATGTCTAAAGAGAAAGGAAGAACGGACTTGACCGCCAGGATGGTTCCGTTTAAAACTTTTGTAATTATAGCGTTGATTTCCAAATTCAATCCCCAGTTTGTATGGTTATGTTCTCTATTTTAACAATAAAATAGGTGTTTTTACCTATTTTTCGAGAAAAAAATAAAAAAATAATAAACCATCAATAAATATACCCATTAAGCTATAAAGCATAAAAGGGTTTATGGTGGGTATATTAACCATATAAAGAATAATAAGGAGTGGGTTCATGCCATATTTATTATCTGCATCACATTTAAAGCTCCCATATTTGCTTTCACAGGAAAAAATAATGGAATTTTCGAGAGAAATATTCGGACCTTCATTTAAGAATATTGAAAGATTACTAAAGGCCTTTAAGAATGGCCAAGTAGAAAATCGTTATTTTACAAATGATCTTGATTGGTTTAAAGAGGAGCATACTTTTGCCGATCGGAATGATTTATACATCAAGCAGGCGGTCGAGTTTGGGAAAGAGGCGATAGAAAAATGTCTAGCAAACACAGAGTTTTTAAAAAACGAGCTGCAGGCAAATGAACTAGATGCTTTTTTTTATATTTCAAGCACGGGGATGGCTACCCCGACCATCGATGCCAGGATAATGAATGAGCTCCCATTTAACCCGCATGTCAAAAGAATTCCGATTTGGGGGCTCGGATGTGCAGGGGGAGCGAGTGGACTATCGCGTGCATTTGAATATTGCAAAGCATACCCGAACGCAAAGGTCATTGTCTTAAGTGTGGAATTATGTAGTTTGACATTTCAACGGAATGATATTTCCAAAAGTAACTTGATTGGAACCTCCCTGTTTTCTGATGGAGTAAGCTGTGTCTTGGTTTGCGGCGATGAAGTGCCATGTGAACAGTTTTCAAGAAAAGGACGTCATTTAAAATTTTTGGATTCCCAATCTACGCTTATGCCGAATTCTTTGGATGTAATGGGGTGGGATGTGAAAGACCAAGGTTTATACGTGGTCTTTTCAAAAGATATCCCTACTATCATCAAAGAGTGGCTTAAACCGAATGTCCAAGAATTTTTAATGGAGAATGGGTTGGAACTCCAGGATATAAAAGATTTCATTGCTCATCCTGGAGGAAAAAAAGTCATTGATGCTTATCACGAAGCTCTGGGATTCGATGAAAGAAAGACGGCTGAATCAATGAGTGTATTGAGGGAATTTGGCAATATGTCCTCTGCTACCATATTGTATGTCTTGGAGAGGTTCATGCAGCGCGGCGGAAATGAAGGTGAGTTGGGCTTGGCTGCTGCATTGGGTCCTGGATTTTCATCGGAACTTGTGTTAATGAGGTGGAAATGATGATATTCGCCATTTTCATTATTTTGATTGCCTTACAGCGCATCGTTGAATTATATATTGCCAAACAAAATGAAAAACAGCTGAAAGTGGACGGAGCCGTAGAATACGGTAAGTCCCATTACAGATGGATGGTTCTGATGCACCTAAGTTTTTTTATAGTTCTCATTATTGAAGTGAACGTGTTTGAAAGGAATGTCGCTGGTCTATGGCCGATTTGGCTGACCCTTTTTCTGATTGCACAGTCAGGAAGGATCTGGGTAATCAGTTCTTTGGGGAAACATTGGAATACAAAAATTATAGTGGTTCCTAATGCAGAGGTAGTCATAAAAGGTCCTTATAAATATTTTAAACATCCGAACTATATCATAGTAGCAACCGAAATTATTGTTATTTCCTTATTATTTAGTGCATATTATACAGCAATCATCTTTAGTTTATTGAATGCATGGATGATGGCAGTAAGAATACCCCTTGAAGAGAAGGCACTAAAAGAACATACGGAATATTCTGTGGTTTTTAAGGGAAAATAATAAAAATTTCAATTTCTTATTGAAAATGATTATCGTTCGTGATAAGATTCTAAATGAAGATGAAAATTATTCTCAATCACATATCGATAAATTTTTTAATGAACTTTAAAGCTACCCAATATATTAGAGGATGGTGTATGTAATGGTCTGGTTATTCATTATATTGACAATCGCTACATATAGTTTTGTGATGAAACATGTATTAAGTAATATTCAAAAACCTGCAAAGGCAGTAAAACCTTATAGAGAGTCATCAGTGGAAAGCCAAGCTGCATTTAACCCCACCCCTACAACCAGGTAAACAACCTGGTTTTTTTTGTGCTTTCAAGACTTATACCCAAGGTATATTCAAACGATTTGAATCCACTTTGAGTGGTTTTTTGAACATGGCCTGTAAAGATTCATATAGTAAAACTAAAAGCTGACGGTATGAATAATGAACGAAATCGTTTACAATAAGAGTATTAAAATGACGATAGATTAAGGGGTATGGATTCATGATTCAAGAAACATTAAAACAACAGTCTAAATTGGGGATTTTGACTGCCATGTATGAGAAATTTCAATCGGCAGGTGATACAGGCAACGCTGATAAACTAAAACAGTTAATCATGAAAGTGAATAAAGAGGAGTTCATCATTGCTTTTTGCGGGCATTTTTCTGCTGGAAAATCAAGTATGATCAACTTTCTCCTTGATGATCAAGTATTGCCTTCAAGTCCTATTCCAACGAGTGCCAATACGGTTAAAGTCCAAAAAGGTGAAGATTATGCCAAAGTCTTTTATCATAATCAGCCGCCTGTCTTATTTCCTGCACCTTATGATTTTAAAGAGGTCAAGAAATTTGCCAAGGATGGTGATTCAGTATCGGCAATAACAATAAGTTCCAATCATTTCTCCCTTCCGGATTCATGTGCGATCATGGATACGCCAGGTATCGATTCGACTGATGATGCACATAGAGTTTCTACGGAATCTGCCTTGCATCTTGCAGATGTCGTGTTCTATGTTATGGATTATAATCACGTACAATCAGAAGTGAACTTCCTTTTCACTAAAGAATTGTTAGAAGCTGAAAAACCGACATACTTAATTATTAATATGATTGATAAGCATGATGAGAACGAGCTTAGCTTTCAAGACTTCAAGCTCTCCGTTTCTGAAGCATTTGCGAACTGGAATGTCTATCCGGATGGGATCTTTTATACGTCTGTAAGAGATTTGAACAACAGCGAAAATGAAATAGAAGTGGTCCGCCGATTTATATATGAAATGGCAGGCAAAGGTCAAAATGATGGGAAAGATGCCATCATGCAATCGGCTAATGCCCTTGTGGAAAGGCATCTTAGTTGGCTGAAGGAGCAGTTTGAAGAGGAACATGCCGATGATTTTGAAGTATTGGCAGAACTTCCTCACGAAGAGCGAATTCACCTGACGAATCAAGTGGACAGCCTATTAAAAGAAAAAAATTCATTAACTGGACGTATAGAGGGTATCAAGTTCCAATATGCCGATGCATTAGAAACAATTTTGAAAAGTGCGTACATCATGCCCGCGTCTACACGGGACCTAGGTGAATCTTTCTTGGAATCGGCACAGCCGGATTTTAAAATGGGATTATTATTTGCCAAGAAAAAAACGGAAGCCGAGCGTGAGATACGGATCAAAACGTTCTTGTCGGATTTACAAGAAAAGGTGAAAACCCAGCTTGAATGGCATCTTAAGGAGTTAGCGGTTAAAACGCTTAATCAAGCGGAAATCCATGATTCAGCACTTGAAAGTAAGGCTCAGTCACTTCAAATCGAGGTCACGGAAGATTACATAAAAAACTCCTTGAAGCCTCAAGTTGATATTACGGGTGAATACGTCTTAAACTATACGAATGATTTGGCCTCAGCCATCAAAAAGAAAGCCCGTGATATATCAGAAGAATTATTGAATAATGTGGTTGCCGTTATGGAAGGAATAGTTGAACAGCAGTCCATATCCATCGATAAGGAGCTTGAAGGTTTTTCTGAATTTGCGGAAGCCCTGAAAGTTACTGCGGCAATGAACACGGAAATCGAGTTTCAAACGGAACGATTTGAGGCCATTGCCAATCAAACCGAATCATTAGTCGATGAACGCGATATCGATATGCTATTAACACAATGGAACGAAGAAGAAAAAAATATTACAGTCAAAATCATGAATACCGATGAAGGAAGTACTCCAATGCCATTCAAGGTACAACCTGAAACGGATCAAGATAAAGAAAACAAGGAAGCTGTACCATCTGTGACTGTTACTTCATCGGATGCTCCTGATTTACGCGGCAAGGAAAAGCTGATGGAAACATCAACGAGTTTACAGCAGGCGGCAAAGCTGATTCAACCGTTGAGAGGGTTTCAGTCACTTTACAAGGAATTGACAGATAAGGCAAAACGCTTGGAACAGCAGACTTTCACGGTTGCCCTTTTCGGTGCATTCAGTGCGGGTAAATCTTCCTTTGCCAATGCGTTAATGGGAGAAAGCGTCCTTCCTGTTTCACCTAATCCGACAACTGCTGCAATCAATAAAATCATGTCTTCCGACGCTGAGCACCCACATGGCACAGCAACCGTCAAATTAAAGACAGAAGTCATGCTGCTAGAAGATGTAAGCCTGGCTTTAGCTGCTTTTGATAAATCGGCAAAGACACTAGATGAAGCCCATCATTTAGCAGGGCAAATCATTGAAAAAGCAGGGGAAGTGGATAAAGGGAAAACACATTTATCCTTCCTTAGGGCTTTTCATCAAGGAATGCCCCAGCACAAAAATGATTTAGGAAATGTAGTCACGGTTGATCTTGAAGGGTTTAAACGTTTTGCTGCAGAGGAATCCAAGTCGTGTCTTGTTGATTTGATTGAATTGCGTTATGACTGTGAAATGACAAAACAAGGGATGGTGCTTGTTGACACTCCTGGGGCGGATTCGATAAATGCCCGTCATACAGGCGCTGCTTTCGAATATATCAAGAATTCTGACGCCATCCTTTTTGTGACCTATTACAATCATCCATTTTCCCGGGCAGATAGAGAGTTCTTGATACAACTTGGACGTGTGAAAGATTCTTTCGCCATGGATAAAATGTTCTTTATTGTCAATGCTGTCGATCTTGCACAAACAACTGACGAATTGGACGAAGTGATGGATTATGTCACAGATCAATTGAATGGATTCGGTATCCGTTTTCCAAAACTGTTCCCGCTTACGAGTAAAGGAGCGTTGTTGGAAAAACAAACGCCTGGTTCATTTAAGCATTCGTTCCTTCCGAATAGCGGAATTTCGAAATTCCAAAACCAGTTCGATTCTTTCATCGAAAACGATTTAACTGGACTTGCCATTGAATCAGCTAAAGCGGCTGTAAAAAGAACGGAAGAACTGCTCAGTGATGTAATTACAGCTTCCAAGCAGGATGAAAAAGCCAAACGAAAAGCCCTGGAGTCCCTTTCAGGTGAGGCACAAGCCATTACGGAACTTCTCTCCGTCATAAAAGGAGATGCAGAAAAACAACGCTTGAAAAAAGAAATTGATGAATTGACTTTCTATAGCAAACAACGGGTCTTTTTCCGGTTTAATGATTTCTTCAAAGAATCGTTTAACCCAGCCGTTTTAAAGGATGATGGAGGGGATCTGAAAATTGTCCTCAAGCAAGCCCTTAAGAACCTATTGGAGGCGTTAGGCTTTGACCTTGCCCAGGAAATGCGGGCGACAGCCTTAAGGACAGAAATGTTCGTAAATAAATTGTTGAATGAGAAACAAAGCGGTTTGCTTTTGCAAATGCAAAAAGTAAGAAAAACACTATCATTACAGCCTTATGAACCAAATGATAGAGAGTCCCTTGAATTTACTGGTGCTTTTGACCAATTGGATACGGGGGAATTCAAAAAGGAATTGTCGTTATTTAAAAATCCTAAGTCTTTCTTTGAAAAAAATGAGAAAGTGAAAATGAGTGAAGGACTTCAGCAGCGTCTGGATGAACCTGCCCTAGTGTTCGTGAAAGAGCAGGGTGAACGGATCTTCGATATGTATAAAGATGTACTTGATCAAGAGTTACTGGCGATTCAAGAAGAGTATAAGACGGAAATAGCGGATATCTTTGCAGGTTTACGTGCAGCTTTAGAGGAAAAGGTCGATATTCCTTATTATGAAAAAGCAGTAGCGGAATTGGCAAAAATGCAATCGAAATAGTAACGAGGTTCCATTCATGAAAGAAATCCTTATTTCTCGATTGAGATACCTAGAAAAGCAAGAGAATAAGATCGTATTGATGGCTGCTGTTACTGGCAGCCATTCTTTTGGTTTATCCTATATGCTCATAAAGATAAACGAACATACCTCAGTTTGAGTCAGCCCGTTCAAGTGATTTAATTGAAAGAAGGCTGATACGAAGGCTGGGTAATATTTTAATCCTTTAGTCATTCGGTAATAATCTGTTTGTGAATAGCTTGATTTAGATTTGATGGATCAAAATGATAACGTGGATGGCTCGTATATTTAGGGATAAACAAAAAGAAGGATGTACAATCAACAAGAAAAGTGAAAAGAATCTTTCGTTATTAGAAGGGAAATCACTTTCCTTAAAGAATGAAATAAATAAGCAGCTTAATCAATATGAAATAGGGGGATTTGCAGATGGGGTATATAATGGAAAAAGAAGAACTGTTACCGTTGTTGAATTCAGTAGATATCAGAATATGTGACTGTCGCTTTAAGCTAGGCTCTCCAGATGTTGGGTATAGTGAATACGAAAAAGACCATATTACCGGTGCAGTTTATTTCGATCTTGAAAAAGACTTATCGGGGGATGTTCAAGAACATGGCGGAAGACATCCTCTTCCTGACCTAAAAACGCTTAAAGATAGACTGGAATCCAAGGGAATATCCAATGATACGATACTTGTTGCTTATGATGGAGGGGAAGGTTCCTTTGCTTCGAGGTTTGTCTGGCTCCTGAGCTATCTCGGACATCAGAAAGTGTATGTACTTAACGGCGGATATCGGGCCTGGAAGGATGCGGGCTACCCGATTGACACGAATCAAAAAGAGTATACTTCAACAGAATATCAAATAGATTTGAATGAAACCGTTTTTGCATCTTATGAAAAAGTGAAGGATTATACAACGAAGAGGCCTGATGATACCGTATTAATCGATTCAAGGGAATCTAAACGGTTCGAGGGGATCGAGGAGCCGATTGATAAAAAAGCCGGACATATACCTGGTGCAGTCAATAAGGTGTGGACGAAGGTTCTGGAAAATGGCTATTATAAGAAAAAGGATGACCTTCAGGCGAATTTCACAGACATCGGCAAGGATAAGGAAATCATTGTATATTGTGGGTCCGGTGTAACCGCATCTCCCAATTATGTCGCTTTGAAAGAAGCGGGTTTTAAAGATGTGCGAATATATATTGGCAGTTTCAGTGACTGGATTTCCTATGATGATAATCCTATTGACTGATATTGTTTCCAATTAAACGTCCCTTAACAAAGTGGACAGGTATGGTAAAATGGAAGTACATCATGATAGAGGTGATAATGTGTTAATGAAAGAAAATGAGCAGCATCCTTCCTTTATGCTTGTCGATGGGATGGCGCTATTATTTAGAGCTTTTTATGCAACGGCAGTTACTGGTCAGTTCATGATTAACTCAAAAGGCATTCCGACTAATGCCGTTCAAGGATTTTTGAAACATATGCTGACGGCGGTGAATCATTTTTCACCTAGTCATGTAGCAGTTTGCTGGGATATGGGCAGCAAAACTTTCCGTAATGAATTATTTGATGGATACAAGGCTAATCGTTCAGAAGCTCCAGTCGAAATGATTCCTCAATTCGAACTGGCGAAAAAAGCGGTTGAAGCATTTGATATTCCGAACATAGGGCTCTCCGGATATGAAGCGGATGACTGTATCGGGACGATTGCGAAGGCATCTGCCCAACATAGCCGAGTGGGTATTTTGACAGGCGATCAAGATATGCTCCAGTTAATAGATGAAAACATATCCGTACTTTTGTTGAAAAAAGGGTATGGTAATTATGAAGTGCATAATCCCGATAGCTTTTTTGAGTGGAAAGGGATCACGCCAAGGCAAATGATCGATTTAAAAGCTCTAATGGGTGATACAGCTGATAACTATCCCGGAGTTAAAGGAATTGGGGAGAAGACAGCGTTGAAATTATTGATTCAGTACCAAAGTATTGAAGGGATTCTTGAAAATGTAGCTTCATTGACGAATGGCCAGCGAGCTAAGATTGAAGCCGCCGTCGATATGCTTCATTTATCCAGACAACTTGCAGAAATAAAATGTGACGTACCCATATCATGTTCTTTGGATGATGCGGTCTATCAGTATGATCGTGAGAAGGTCAAAAGTCTGGCAAGGGATCATGAATTCAGGGCTTTACTTCGTATGATTTAATAATGGTACAAAGCGAAGGCTCTCAGTATGTAGAAAAAAAGGTTTCGGAATGGTCTCATTCCGAAACCTTTTTGATTTTTTATTGGATTTGTAGCAGTTTTAGTAAATATTCATTTTACGGACAAAGTGATTCGCTGGCACCAGTTGATCTCGCTGAAAAGAATCATGTTTAGAAAGCATCCTTATCCCCTCAAGTTTAATCCTTCTATTTTAATAAAAAAAGACTGTGGAGTAAGTTCTATCTAAATATTAAAATATTGGAAAGGAAGGTACGAGACTCCTGCTTAAAAAAGCGCGTCAACGGGAGACCCCGCAGGCGCCGAGGGCGGACCGCCCGCGGAAAGCGAGTGCCTGTAGTGTAAATAAAAAACTCTAGGCAAACTCGATTTTCATCGAGTTAGTCTACAAACTGAGGAGCTACCCAAATGGAGCTCCTTTAATTTGCAGGATGAATTTTTTGTCGAAAAATGGATAGTCAAAATCTTTTATTTACGGTAAGATGAAAATAAGGCAAGAAAGATGGAGTGATGCAAAAAGTGGGGAAATCAACAGAAGAGTATGTTAGTTTTTTAGAAGGTAAGGGGTTCACTTTCGGTAATGACGCCATTGGTTTTATTTATTTTGGTAAGCGCTACACGGACGCAAGTGATATATTAGTCAATGCTGCAATAGAATTGACTTTGAAGGTTCAAAAGAATTTTGATGGTAGCTTTTATATCTCGTTTTTGGAAAATTTAAAACAAAATGGCATAGAAACACGTAGCGCAGCGGTATCGTTTGCAAAAGACCAGGGGTTGCTAAAATAAATCGGACTTCGTTATTTGGAAGTCCGATTTATTTATTTAGATTTTCAAGAAAACTCCTGTGTTATCGTTTTCTTTTTCCTCGAAGGAAGCTCAGCAAGAATCATCCCTAAGAAAATGAATGCGCATCCGATGATGGAAGCGGTAGTCAATTTCTCCCCAATCAGTATGTATGAGGATAAAGCAGCAAAAACGGGTTCCATAGAAAAGATCAATGCCACTCTTGTAGGCGTCGTATAGGCTTGGAAAAAGGTTTGAGCGAAAAAAGCGAACGCCGTCGCAAGGGCTGCCGTGACAAGTAAAGCAGTCCAGACGTCTTTCTGTAACATGACCTCCGAGCTGAAGATGACAGAATGATTCTCTTTGAAAATCAAGGCTGAAACAAAGGATAATAAAGATACGGTAGAAATCTGTATCAGCGTCAACGGTAAAGCGGGAAGCGTCTTGGCATACCTAGCGGTTGTAATGATCTGCATGGCAAAACTTATTGCGCATAAAAATACCAGTAAATCACCGATGTTCAAATTTGAACTGTCAGCGAAGGTCATTAAATAGAGCCCAACTGTTGCGGCTGCAACACCTAACACTGTATTGCGGGAAAGCCTTTGCTTTAAAAGCAGCAGAGAAAAAACAGGTACCATGACAACACTTAATCCCGTTATGAAGCCCGTCTTCGCTGGTGTTGTATAATTCAATCCGACCGTTTGAAAACCATAACCAAGAAAAAGCCAAACCCCGATATGAATTCCTGCTTTAAAAAGGCCTTTATTCCAAGTCTTTCCCCTATTGTGAAAAGTCAATGAATATGGGATGAGCAATAAAACTAAGGCCATGAAGAAACGGACGGCATTAAATGTGAAGGGGTCAAGAAATGACAAGGCGTTTTGAACCATGACAAAAGTGACACCCCAGATAAATACAACGAATAATAATGAAATATCAGCTGTCTTGTTCATGGACTTCCTCAATCTTATTTAATCGAATCGCTCGCCTAGCCAACTCATCAGCGGACTTGTTTTCGAGATTTGGAATCCATTTCATGAAAAATAACTCAAGCTCGTCGGAAAGGGTAAGCGCTCGATCAAGTAATGGGGCATACTTATTTTTTGCAAATCTTTTTTCAATGGCTTGGTTGATGGCTTGGGAATCAGTCCGAAAAGACACGACTTGATATTTATTGGCTATACAAATTTCTAGTGCTTTAATTAAAGCATGATACTCCGCTTCATGGTTTTCCATCATTCCAAGCGGAATGGAATGCCGCTCGACCACTCCGTTATTATTGATGAAAACACCTGCACCACTTGGACCTGGATTGCCCGCACTGGCACCATCAATATACACTTCAATCATGATGTGCTCCTCCTTTTCGTTTAAGTTGTTAATATGCTATGATTAAAAACTATTTCATATAAAAATATTAAGATTGAAACATGAGAATTTCAGGCTGATATGGGAACTATAATTAAAGAAGTGATTCAATTGCTTACATTATATTATAAATGGTATTACGAAAGATAGGTATCAAAATTGTACGACTGTACTGCTTGAATAGTGAGATGATAAGGAGCTGGAAATCTTTGAAGGTAATTATGCAATGGACATATCATGCTTCAAAAAAACCATCCGCCGATTTCGTTTCGGATTGGCTTGATGCCGGTATTGCACTAGTCATTACAGAAGACCTTGAAAAGGCAGGCAGGCTGAAAGAAGTGGAATTCAAGGATGAATTCGATACAACATGGACAAAGAAGGAGTTAAAGAAACTCTTAACGGAAGTTGAGGAAGAACCGCAGGATGTGACGGTTTATTTTGATGGTGGTTATCAAAAAGCAGAAGGGGTGGCGGGAATTGGTGTAGCCATTTACTTTCGTCAAGGTAAAAAGTTTTGGCGTTTACGCACTAATGTAAAACTGGAGCAATTCGAATCCAATAACGAAGCGGAATATGCAGCCTTTCATGAAGCCGTTAGGCAGATGGAAGAACTTGGGGTCCATCACCAAAGCTGTGTATTTAAAGGGGATTCGCTTGTTGTTTTAAATCAACTTTCCGGTGAATGGCCCTGTATGGAAGAAAACTTAAATAAATGGCTGGACCGCATTGAAGCGAAACTGGATAAGTTAAAGATCATCCCGGTCTACAAGCCAATTTCACGTAAAGAGAATCAGGAAGCAGATCGATTGGCCACTCTAGCTTTACAGGGAAAAGCCATTTTCAGCAAATCAGAAATTGCTGAGTCAAAGGAGCCATATCAACAATGAACAGGAAAAAAATATATGAAGAAGTAGAAGATGTGCTCGCTTCATTTTGCCAAGATTGTTTTTTACGAAAACATTTTCGAAAAGAGAAGGGGCGTGCTTATGCTCACCAGTTCTGTATATCAGAATGTACAGTTGGTGAGAAGTTAAAACAGCTGGGCAATGAACTTAGCGACCGCTCGTAAATATATGAAAACTGTTTTTATAAATACATGATTACATGAAGGATATGGTATTATAGGTAAAAAATAGAGAAATGGTGTAGGCGCTGAAGAATAGAAACGGGAAGCCGAATAGTAAATGGATTCCACCTCTTACGATCCCTGAAATTGATTTCATAATGGAAGAAATGAATTAAGGGAAAGAAAGTGAACCCGCTTTAACTGAATATCATGTGCAACCTAAAGTGAAAATCCTTAAAAGGTAATGAAGGAAACATACAGCAGAAATCGGTTGAAGTAATTAAGTCGAAAATTTCACCTGCCATTGTGGAGGCTGCAAAGAATCCGGATATTTATTACCCTTTCGAAGAGGTGCAAACAAAGAACGAGTACACTTATAACCATAATATCGGGGTCGGGATCATTGGCACTTATCTAGGGATGAAGCTTGGATTATCGAAAGAAAGCCTTTCCGAACTGACATTGGCCGCCACCCTGCATGACGTGGGCAAAACAAGCATTCCCGAGAGTATATTGGAGAAATCAGGGAAATTGACAGCGACAGAATATGAAGAAATGAAGCGCCATACCATTTATGGGTATGAGTTACTTAAAAATATCCCTGACGATCATTATGATCAATCCAAACGATCCCCTTAAAGTTTTAATGAAAACAAGTACAGGGATCATAGATTTACGAATGGAAAAGGAGATGCAGATCGAACGGATCATAGGTTAACAAAAAGCCCGATTATAAGAAATCGGGCTCTTGGTCATTATGCTTTACCGAATCGAAATAGGCTTTGAGCATCACTTTATTTTCGCTGAAGTCTGCAATCGTATATTGGTCAAGGACCTGTAGAAAAGCGTCCAAGGCATTATTCAGGACAAATTTCAAAGAACAAACAGGAGAAATCACACAATTATCGTGATCTTTAAAGCATTCCACTAAATAAAAATCCTCCTCGGTCTTCCGTACCAGTTCACCTACATTTATTTCAGCAGGTGATTTTGCAAGCCGGAAACCGCCATTTCTTCCACGTATCGTCTCTATATATCCTAATTTCCCTAGATTATGAACAATCTTCATCAAATGATTTTTAGATAGTTGATAAACCTCTGAAATTTCTTTTATATTGGATAATTTGCTTTGGTCGTGGGAAGCTAGGTAAATCAACACTCTAAGTGAGTAATCGGAATAACTCGTCAACCTCATGTTTTATCGCCTCACATTCTATCCCCATTTGACTATATCATAAATGTGAACATTTTATAAACATGAAAACTTATTTCTTGAAAAGATGTATTAGAAATATTGCTTTAAATACAAATTCGTTTTAATATAAACATGTATTTAAAATACTTGTTAATGAAGAGAGGTTTATCTATGCTATCCCAGAAAACGATCGATATTATCAAATCCACTGTACCTGTTTTAGAAGTACATGGTACAACTATAACAACTGTATTCTACAAAAATCTTTTCGAAGCACATCCTGAATTATTAAATGTTTTCAATCACGCCAATCAGAAAAAAGGGCGTCAGCAAACTGCACTTTCCAACACGGTTTTGGCTGCAGCTAAACATATAGATCAACTTGAAACGATATTACCTGCCGTAAAGCAAATAGCACAAAAACACAGAAGTCTCGCAGTTAAACCGGAACATTATCCCATTGTAGGACAATATCTATTAGGTGCTATCAAGGAAGTATTACAAGATGCTGCTACAGAAGAAATTCTCCAAGCTTGGGGAGAGGCCTATGGAGTCATTGCCGATGTATTCATTAGCATCGAAAAGGAAATGTACGACCAAGCTTCCAATCAGGTCGGTGGATGGTCGGATTTCAAACCATTCACTGTGGTTGAAAAAGTACGAGAAAGTGATGTAATCACTTCCTTTTATTTAAAGCCATCAAATGAAGATGAGGTTCCATCATTTCTTCCTGGACAATATATCACCGTTCGTATCGAGATACCAGGTGAACGATATTTATTCAACCGTCAATATAGTTTGTCCGATGTACCAGGAAAAGATTACTTCCGGATTTCCGTTAAAAAAGAAAAGCCGGGAATCTCTCCTGATGGTAGGGTCTCTAACTACTTACATGAATCCATTCAGATGGGCGACAGTATAGACGTAACGGCTCCTGCAGGTGATTTCACGATCGATTTGGAAAAACGAACACCTGCAGTATTCTTGAGCGGAGGCGTTGGCATAACACCTTTCATGAGTATGGTCCATGCCGTAGCTGAACAAAAACCTGATCGTGATGTCCAATTCATTCATGCGTCCGATAATGGTCATTTACAGCCGTTTAGAATGGAATTAATAGATATTAAACACAAGCTTGCCAGCTATCAATTATCCTTTGTTTTTAAAAATCCGAGTGAGGATGATAAGAACATGCCGAATTTTGAGAAGGAAGGGTATATCGATAAGGAATTATTGAGCCGTCATGTAAAACCTGAAGCTGATTATTATGTGTGTGGTCCTGTTCCTTTCATGAAAGCCATCATCACTTACCTAAAAGAGTTGGGGATCGACTCGGATAAAATTCACTATGAGTTCTTTGGACCGGCCATAGCGTTATAAGGTTCATTCATCTTAGGAATGTTATTGACATCAAGAAGATAATTTAGCATACTATATTAAAACCATGAACGTTGAGAGAAGATTAGTATGCGAGAATTACTGTGACAGAGAGCGGCGTCAATTGCTGGAAGACCCGCGACAGGAAAGCGCAGAACCTGCTTCTTGAGTCCTATGCAAAACATAGGCGCAGATCCTGGCGTTAACAGGCAAAGTGGAATGCATCAACTTGCATTCAATGAAGGTGGTACCACGGAGAGAAGCCCTTTTCGTCCTTATTTCAAGGATGAAAAGGGCTTTTTTTCATGTCTATGCTATTTATTGGAGGAAAAAATCGATGGAAAAGAAGCGCATCGTTGTAAAGATAGGAAGTAGTTCTTTAACGAATACACAAGGTGAAATCGACCAAAACAAATTTTCCGATCATATCCAGGCTGTGGCAGCATTAAGGAAAGCGGGACATGAAGTGGTCCTTGTTTCATCAGGTGCGGTAGCGACAGGTTTTCGCAAGCTCGGATATCCTACGAGACCTGTCACTCTTAAAGGGAAACAAGCGGCTGCAGCTGTAGGGCAAAGCCTATTGATACAGTCATATATGGAACAATTAGGGCACTTTGGAATCGTTCCAGCGCAGATTTTATTGACACGGAAAGATTTCTCGAAAAAAGATCGATATCAAAATGCATATGCAACATTAATGGAATTACTTGAACGCGGCATACTTCCAATTATTAATGAAAACGATACGGTATCGGTCGAAGAGTTGACATTCGGTGACAATGATATGCTTTCAGCCCTCGTGAGCGGGTTGGTTCACGCTAACCATTTGATCATTTTAACGGATATTAATGGGCTTTATGATTCCAATCCCCAAACAAATCCAAGTGCCAAACGATTTGATAAGCTTTCCGAAGTTACGGCGGATTTATTGCAAATGGCCGAAGGAGCTGGTTCCAGTGTTGGTACAGGTGGTATGAAATCGAAGCTGATTGCAGCCCAAACAGCACTGTCTCTGGGAGTGAAAGTATTTATCGGATCTGGTGAAGGGAGTGAAAAACTTCTTACGACCCTGGAGGGCAATGGTGATGGCACCTATATCGGCAATGATGTCTTGACGACTGTAACGAAAAACAAACAGTGGATTTCCCTTCATTCACAAGTATCCGGAAAAATATTCGTTGATGAAGGTGCTGAAAAGGCTTTAGTTTCAAATGGCAGCAGTCTATTACCGGCTGGGATTTATGAAATTAAAGGTGTGTTCAGTAAGGGGGATGTCGTCGAGGTCTATGGTGCAAATGGATTATTGGGGCGGGGGGAGGTTCTTTATTCTGACGAAGAATTAAAACAGGCTATGGGCAAGCGGACAACCGAGCTTGTGTTCACATCCATAGAGGTCATCCACCGCGATAAATGGGTGAAAGCATAGGGGAAGATCAATTTTAGCGAAGGAAAAGGGGGCAATTTGAAAATGAGTGAAGTGATTGCGAAAGGAAAGGCAGCGAAAGCAGCAAGTTTCCAGCTAATTGGATTGACAACGGAAAAGAAGAATGAAGCACTTGAGAAAATTGCCAAGCAACTTATTATCGATAAAGATTTTTTGATAAAAGAAAACCAAAAGGATCTGGAAGATGGCAGGAAAAAAGGCTTCAGTGAGTCTACATTGGATCGAATTATGTTAAATGGTAACCGTATAGATGACATGGCTGCGGCCATTATGCTTTTAATCGATTTAAATGATCCAATTGGGGAACAATTGGAGACGATCGAAAAAGAGAATGGTTTATTAATTAAAAAGTTACGGGTGCCGATCGGTGTAATCGGGATGATTTATGAAGCAAGGCCGAACGTGACCATCGATGCAGCTACATTATCCTTGAAAACGGGGAACGCCGTCCTATTAAGGGGCAGCTCGTCAGCCAAGAACTCGAATATGGCCCTAGTCTCTTCCATTCATAAAGCTTTAGAGAAAACGGAAATTCCAGTGGACGCTGTTCAGTTAATCGAGGATACAAGCCGTGAAACCGCTAAGGAACTTTTTCATCTTAATGAGTATTTAGATGTTTTGATTCCCCGCGGTGGAAAGAATTTAATTGAAACGGTCATTAAGGAGTCCACTGTTCCCGTCCTCGAAACGGGGGCAGGTAATTGTCATATTTTCATTGATCAAACGGCAGATATCACCATGGTTGAGAAGATTGTATTGAACGGTAAAACACAGCGGCCTTCCGTATGCAATGCAATTGAGAGCCTTTTAATACACGGAAAATGGTTTGAAGAAAATGGAAAACGAATTTTGGAAATCCTCGACGAAAAGGGTATTGAAGTTTACGGAGACAAAGCAGTTTGTAACGCTTTTCCGAAAGCGAAAACGGCTACGGAGGAAGATTGGTCAACTGAATACCTAGCATTGAAAATCAGCGTGAAAGTAGTAAACGGTGTATCGGATGCCATTGAACACATTAACCGATACGGTACGAAACATTCCGAAGCAATCCTAACAGAAGATGAACAAAACGCTTCCTTATTTTTAAATAAAGTAGATGCAGCAGCCGTTTATCACAATGCTTCCACTCGCTTTACAGATGGTTTTGAATTCGGTTATGGAGCAGAAATCGGCATATCCACGCAAAAGCTTCATGCACGTGGACCAATGGGTTTACCTGCCTTAACATCGAGCAAGTATTTCATTTATGGCCAGGGGCAAATCCGGGAGTGACATTCATTTTTGCATAGAAGGTTATTAAAACTCAATTAAGGGTATTGTATAGTACATTACTTTTAAAGGAGCAGATACTTATGGACAAGAGGTTTATAGCAATATATGAAAATGAAAATGAAGCGATTTCGGCAGTCGGAAATTTAAAGGAACAAGGATATAACTCCGATCAAATATCAGTAGTAGCAAAAAACATTGATAACTTACCAAATGAAGCTGAGGAAGTCAGCCCAGCTAAGACTGATGGATTGGTAGCTGGGGCAGCAGCTGGAGGAGCTGTCGGATTGACTGGCCTACTTATTGGAATGAGTGCATTAGCCGTACCGGGAATTGGTCCGATTTTGGCAGCAGGCCCGATTTTCGCCACGTTTGGCGGAGCGGCAGCCGGTGCAGCATCAGGAGCAGGCGGATTGAGGAAGCCATTATTGGATATTGGACTGAAGGAAGCGGAAGTCGATAAATATGTGGAAGACATCAAGTCCGGGAAAATCCTTGTCATTGCCGATTCTTCGTTAGTTCGTAAGTAAAAATCACCATGGAACAATTTAAGAAGATTGACAACAAACCCTGTCCTCAAATACCCAATATGTGTTTATTGAAAAACCCCGTTCAGGATTTCTTGAACGGGATTATATGTTTTTAGCCTAATTTTATTATCAGTTACTAAAAAATCAAAAGGAATTCCCCATTTGTATGAAGAATATAAGGAATATGTACTATTAGTGTGAAAGGAATGAAAATTATGAAAAAAATAGGTGATGAATAAAATGATATACCAGTAATTTGTTTTTATACTGAAGTTCATGTTACATGCGTATTCTAACGATGAAGATCAGAGGAACATAAACATTCGAAGAAAAAGGTTAGTGGCGTTTGAATGTGACACCCATACCCCTTTAAATAGGTGACTAATGTTTTTGGATCATTATCAAAACATTCGAAAAAACCCACGATAACAGGGTTTTTTATTTTTCAAAAGAGATTTTTCATAAATGAAATATCTAAATAAATTGCGGACGATTAATTTTTTTGGAAAGTGCCAATTGGTAATCAGGATAGCAAGCCATTTAATTTTCATATGATTGAAAATTTTGCTTGCCATTCTTAGCTATCTCGATTATTTCAAGTCCATGTTTAATGCTAGTAGATAATATCCAATAAACCTATATGATTTTGAGGTGTGTGCTTTGATAAAAATTAAACTCGTTGTTCCTCGAAAAGGGTATATAACGGACGCTTTTGAAAGATTTGAGGAATTCAACCAATTGGAAGAAGCGGAAAATAATGATGATGGTTCAGTGAAGTTTGTGTTAGAGGAGGTAGTTGTGGATGCTGATCAGATTGTGAAGCTGAAGCTTGATGCTGATGTAGTCATCTCACGGGGATTAATCACGAAGCTTTTAAAGGAATGCAATGAATTAATTCCTATCGTTGATATACCTGTACAAGGTATAGATCTCATTCGTTGTCTGTATGATTGCAAGGCACGTTTTGGCAGTAAAAAAGTGGCCGTTATTGGAGCGTTAAATATGATTTATGGCGTGGAAAACCTTTCTGATATCGTTGATTTGCCAATCCAGTCCTATATATTAAATGATATCGAGTCCTCCGCCAGTTTAGTAGATTTAGCGGTCAGTGATGGCTGTGAGGTGGTGCTAAGTGGTTTAAGTACCTGTAAATATGCTGAAGAGATAGGATTGGGAGCCATTCTCGTTAATACTGGAAAGGAATCATTTCGGCAGGCGTTGATCGAGGCGAAAAGAGTAGCTCTTGTCAGTAGAAGGGAACAGGAGAAGACCAAGCGCTATCAAACGATTCTTAATTATGCCTATGAAGGGGTTATTGCTATAGATTTAAAAGGGCAAATATCTGTATTTAATACGGCGGCTCAGGAGATATTATCCATTTCCAAGGGGAACTTAATTGGAAATTCTATATATGAAATAATAAAGCATGGAAAATTTCGTGATATGTTTTTAAGTGACGATGAATACGAAAAAGATATCGTTGCTTACCAATCTATTCAATTATCGGTAAAAAAAGTTGGGATATTTTTAAAAGGTAAAAAAGTGGGGGATATGGTCGCCTTTCAAGATGTTACACGCATTCAGGAAATGGAAGGGAAATTCTATCGGAAGTTACATTTACGCGGACATGTGGCTAAGTACACATTTGATGATATATTGTATCGGGGTCCCGAAATTAAGCGGACGATTGAAACAGCTCAACATTATAGTGAAGTAGATTCAAACATTCTTATAATTGGAGAAACCGGAACGGGCAAGGAAATATTCGCCCAAAGCATACATAATCATAGCAGCCGGAAAAATAAACCGTTTGTAGCCATTAATTGCGCGGCGCTTCCCGAAAATTTATTGGAAAGTGAGCTCTTCGGATATGCAGAAGGAGCTTTCACGGGTGCTATGAAAGGCGGAAAGCAAGGATTTTTTGAACTTGCTCATAGAGGTACCATCTTTTTGGATGAAATAGGGGAAATCTCCCCAAAAATGCAAAGCCGGCTGCTCCGTGTCCTGCAAGAGCGGGAAATTATGCGCATTGGCGATGATAAAGTAATTCCGGTTGATGTGAGAATTGTGTCGGCAACGAACAAAGACCTCATGCAAATGGTCAAAAGTAATGACTTTCGCGAAGATCTGTATTATCGCTTGAGTGTACTGGACCTTTTATTGCCTCCACTTCGGGAACGCAGGGAGGATATTCCGTTATTGGTGAATGCTTTTATTCAGAAAGGTCATTCGGATCAAAAACAAATTAAGATTACGGATGCTGCCAAGAAAAAGCTGAGTGAAGAGAACTGGGAAGGGAATATTCGCCAATTGCAAAATTTTTGTGAGCGATTAAGCGTTCTTTATAAAGACAAGTTAATTGATGTGTACGATATCGAAATGTTTTTTCCGAATAATAGTAAAAAGAAAATAGTGTTGAAACAAGAGGAAGAAAGCGGGATGTCGCCTGGGATACATTTATCCGAGCGTGAAAGAATTGTTCAAACGTTAATAAGGGTTAATTATAATAAGGGAAAAGCTGCCTCTGAGTTAGGGATGAGTCGCACGACTTTATGGAGAAAGATGAAAAATTTACATATTGAAACAAATTGAAACATAAAGAAACAAATTAATTCATTTTGAAACAATTTGTTAACTTCATTTATGTCTTGATTAAGAACGAAAAGGCTTGTTTCTTGGATAATACTGATGTTTTTTATGTTGGCACAATTATTGTATATATACAAAGGAGTAGGAAAGATTTATCCTTCCGGGTTAACAAGAAAGGGTGGTGGGCATGTGAGTCATTTAGTGTATATTCCACAAGATATTGAGAAAGAGGGCAAAAGTTATTTAGTGGAAAGAGGCTATAAGATTAAAGTAGGGTCTGACCTGGCGCAAGAAATTCTAATCGAAGAAATCAAGGATTGTGATGCAGTATTAACGAGATCGACGGCTGTAATAAATAAAGATGTTATTCAAGCAGCTGAAAACCTCAAAGTAATCGCTAAGTATGGAGTGGGCTTGGACAATATTGATATCGAAGCAGCTACAGAACGTGGCATTTATGTAACAAATACGCCAGAGGCAAATGCGAATGCTGTAGCTGAACATGTAATGGCATTGATTTTATCATTGTCCAAAAACTTAAACTTGGCTGATAAAGAGCTGCGCAGTGGGAATTTTGCTATCCGTAATCAACTTTTTGGCATGGACTTGGAAGGCAAGACTTTGGGGATTATTGGACTAGGTAGAATCGGCAGAATACTGGCCAAAAAGGCTTCGAAAGGCTTCGATATGAAAGTAATTGGCTACGACCCCTATGTTACAGCCGGCATGGACTCGGAATTAGAGATAGTAACAGATTTAGAATGGTTATTCAGAAACTCTGATGTTATAAGTCTGCATCTGCCGTTAACGAAAACAACGAAGGGTATAATCGGAAGCCGTGAGTTTACCTGGATGAAACCTTCTTCCTATTTTGTAAACGCTTCCAGGGGCGGTGTAGTGAAGGAAAGTGATTTAGTAAATGCTTTGCAAGCGGGCAAAATTGCCGGCGCTGGAATAGACGTGTTTGAAGTTGAGCCTCCTGATAAATGGAATCCTCTTTTTAAATTGGATAATGTGATTGTCAGTCCTCATAATGCGGCATTGACGAAGGAAGGTTCGATACGGATGGCTGTACATGCTGCCATGCAAGTGGAACAAGTTCTTACTGGTGTAAAACCGAATTGGGCTGTAAATGAGCCCTTAACTAAAGGGGTGTCAATGTAAGTACACGTATGTTTTTTAAAATAGCAAGGTATTAAAAAGTTCAGGTTGGCATTTGTTGATAAGGATGGTGAACAAATGAAGAAAATGATCTATGTGATAAGTGTGATACCAGCACTCGGCTCGCTTTTTGTTATCAATCGAATTGAACCTTATGTTTTAGGAATGCCATTTGTTCTTTTTTGGGCCATATTATGGGTATGTCTTACATCTGTATTTTTGATGATTGCTAATAAACTTGATCCTGCAACTAAGGAGGAAGAAGACTGATGAATGCAGCCCTGCTTGTTATCTCTTTCTTTCTCGTTCTGTGTATTTGGTTAGGACTTCAAGCACGAAAAGGTAAAAATATGAGTTTGGAACAATGGGCTATAGGTGGAAGAGGTTTCGGCAGCTTTTTGCTCTTCTTTTTGATTGCAGGTGAAATGTTTACGACATATACGTTTCTGGGGGCCAGCGGCGGAGCTTATAGATCCGGTATGCCTCCTGCCTTATACGCTTTCAATTGCTTCTATTTTGTAATCGCCTATTGGCTGTTGCCGCCAATTTGGAGGTATGCCAAAAAAAACAATGTCATATCTCAATCTGATTTTTATGACAAAAAGTACAATAGTCCGGCTTTAGGTATTCTTGTGGCGGTAATTAGCGTTATTTCAATTATTCCTTATCTGATTATGCAGTTGAAAGGGTTAGGAATAATCGTATCGGAAGCCTCCTATGGCTCCATCTCTCCTAATGTGGCTATAGTTGTAAGTGTAATTGCAATCACAATTTATGTAACGGCTTCAGGAATGCATGGTGTAGCATGGACGGCCGTCATTAAAGATATCATGATTTTGGCAGTTGTCGTCTTTATGGGGATTTATTTTCCACTTCATTATTACGGTGGTTTGCAGCCGATGTTTGAAGCAATCGATACAGCAAAACAAGGATTATTGATATTCCCTGAACAAGGAATGAGTATCTCTTGGTTCATTTCCGCTACGATTATGACGGCACTTGCCTTCTATATGTTTCCTCATATGTTAGCGGGAGTGTTCTCTGCAAAAAGTCCAAAATCACTTCGTTGGAATGCTGGGATTATGCCAATTTATCAAGTAATCATCATTTTTTCGCTTTTTATTGGTTTTTCTGCGATACTTCAAGTTCCGAATTTACAGGGAGCAGAAGCAGACTTGGCTTTATTTAAAATGGCGAAGATGTCATTCGATCCCTGGTTTGTTGGAGTGATTGGAGCATCTGGGGCGATGGCCGCCCTAATACCTAGTTCACTCGTGTTGACGGCTACGGCCACGATACTTTCAAAAAATGTATATAAGGTGTGGAAACCAAATACATCAGATGAACAACTTCGGAGTTTGAGCAGGATGTTAGTACCGGTCATTTCTATAGTGACTCTATACTTTACGTTCAATGGCGGGGAGTCAATTTTTACGTTGTATCTTATGGCATATAGTTTCATGGCACAGTTGTTCCCAGCTCTTTTTTTCAGTCTGTGGAAAAAGAATCCCGTTACCGTTCAAGGAGCTTTTGTCGGCATGATTGTGGGAATTCTGCTTGTCATATACTCGACTACTTCAGGTACGACACTTGCCACATTATTTCCATCACTACCGCAAGCAGTACAGGATCTTGATGTGGGGTTAGCTGTATTACTTATAAACATTGCAGTAACTTTGGGGGTTAGTGCTGTGACAAGAAAAACTTCAATCCATGTGGAAGAAGATGGTGAACAAGTTTCGGGTATGGGGAAACTTGTTAAATAATAGTAAAAATGAGTTCAATATTCATATAAACATAAATTACTAGAACAAAAACACGTTTTTGAAAGCGGGAGGCTTGATTATGAAAGTTAATGGAGGAAGAGCGGTCGTAGAAGTAATGGCTAAAGAAGGGGTAAAAAAAGCTTTTTGTGTACCAGGTGAAAGCTATCTTAGTGTAATGGACGCACTATATCAACATTCTGAAATAGAACTTATTTCTGCCAGGCATGAGGGTGGTGCCTCTTTTATGGCAGAAGGGTATGCGAAGGCTTCTGGTGAGGTAGGAGTTTGCATGGCAACACGTGGAGTGGGTGCGACAAACTTAGCTATCGGTATCCATACTGCTGCTCAAGATTCAACCCCTTTGGTTGCGCTTATTGGGCAGGTTGAACGCCCTTTTAAAGAAAAGGAAGCATTTCAGGAAGTAAATTTGACGGGCTTTTTCAGTCATTTATGTAAATGGACGGTAGAAATCGATCGTGTCGAAAGGATCCCGGAATTATTGCAACGGGCGTTTCATATGGCACGGTCGGGACGTCCGGGCCCTGTATTAGTGTCTTTGCCGCATGACATGTTAGAGGATGAGGCAGAGTTGAGCATCAATCATTCTTATCGCTCGCTTCCTCCTCAACCACATATGGAAGATGTGAAGCAGGCTATAGAGACGTTACGAAACGCGAAGCGCCCCGTATTGATTGCTGGTGGCGGTGTGATTCATGCTAGGTCTAACAGGCTGCTTGTACAGTTTGCCGGGGCAATGAAACTACCTGTTGTAACCGCTTTCCGCCGATTCGACGCGTTTCCGAATTCCCACCCTTGCTATGCAGGATGGCTTGGGTTTGGGACACCTCAATATTTACTTGATGCAATCCGAGACGCAGATGTTGTTTTGGCGTTAGGGACGAGATTCTCTCAAGTAGGAACACAAGATTACACCTTGCTTTCTAAACATACAAAACTGATCCATGTGGATATTTGTCCCGATACTTTTGGTAAAGTGTATGCTCCTTCTCTTGCCATTGAAGCCGATGCCAAGAGTTTCTTAGAACAAGCGGTGCAAGCGCAAGGTTCAGATTCTTCTATTTCAAATGAAGATAATGTAAAAGAATTGCACGATAAATATATGGAATTTTCTGAAACGAAGCCCGACTACACAGAAGATTTCGTGGACATGGACGGATTCATGCATGACATTGCTGCCAGTCTTCCAAAGGATACCATTATTACAAATGATGCAGGCAACTTTTTTGGATGGCTATCGAGATATTATCGCTTTGAACATGAAAATACTTATGTGGGGCCAACATCGGGGGCCATGGGATATGGACTGCCTGCGGCAATAGGGGCAAAACTGGCGCAGCCTCACAAACATGTGGTTTCTTTTTCAGGAGATGGCGGCTTTATGATGACTCTCCAGGAGATTGAAACGGCTGTACGATATAAAATTCCGATCATATCCATTGTTGTGAACAACAATATTTACGGAACAATTCGTGCACATCAAGAAAGGCATTTTCCAAATCGGGTCGTTGGAACGGACTTGTCCAATCCTAATTTTGCCGAATTGGCCCGCTTATTTGGAGCGCATGGTGAAAAGGTTGAAAAAAATAGTGAATTTGCGCCAGCGCTGCAAAGGGCGATTGCTTCAGGGCTTCCGGCTGTTATCGAGGTTACAGTCAATCCAAAGATTCTTTCTGTAGGCCAAGACAAGAAAGAAGTACACGAAAAGCTCGTGTCCAACAAATAGTAGCCGGCATAAATGCTTAGGTATTGTTTGCATTAGAAGGTAGTAGGAACGAATAAAAGGAAGGTTTTGGGGAGGTTTCAAAGATGTTAAAACCATATTTAGTTGTCGAATGGAACGATACGGAAACAGATGCAAAAGGCTGGCTGGTCGTTCATAATTTTGTGAAAGGCTACGCAGGCGGCGGTACGAGAATGCATCCAACGGTTACAAGAGAAGAGGTAGAAAGGTTAGCTGAGGCGATGGCTTATAAGTATGTAGCTTGTGAGTCTGAGACGACTGGCGGTTGTAAAGCGGGAATTGCCTATGATTATAAAGCGCCAGACGCGTATGCAGTATTAAGAAGATTTCTAATTGCGATGATGCCTTATATAGACATCGGGGTATCTTTAGGCAGTGATTTAGGTACCAAATATGACGATGTGCTCAAAATATTTAAAGAATTTGGTATTGATATCCCTCTTACGAAATCAATGAAGCAAAACCCGAATGTTCTGCAAGGGATAAAAGACTTCGATGAACTGTTGACGACAAAAATTGACGGGTTGTTTTTAAACGATGTCGTTACGGGCTACGGTGTAGCATTTTCCGCAGATGAAGCATGGAAATTTAAAAACGGAAAAGATGAAGCGAGAGTTGTCATTCAAGGATTCGGATGTGTAGGAGCAAGCTGCGCATTGAAAATGTGCCAGTTAGGTTATAAAGTGGTTGGAATTTCTGATGCAGCCCTTTTAGTAACGTGTGAAGAAGGATTAGATGTCCAAAAGCTTATTGATCACAAGAATTTGTACGGAGAAATGGATAAAGCATTTTTTGAACCGCATTATGATGTAAGATCGAACACGGAATGGCTCGATATAGATTGCGACATTTTAATTCCGTCCGCACTCGAAGATGTCATCCACAGTTCCAATGCTAATAGCGTAAAAGCAAGCTTGATTGTGGAAGCGGCAAACATTCCCCTTTCTCCTGAGGGGGACGAAATCATAAAACAAAGAGGAATTGATCTTGTCAATGATTTTGTAGCCAATCTGGGGGCGATAAGATTTTATGATGTGATTATTTTCGGACTAGTTAAACCAAACCCACAAGCTGTAGTTGATGATATTGAAAAACTATGTAGAAAAAATACGTATCAATTGTTTACAGAGGCAAAAAACCAAAATAAATCTCAAAGAGAAGTAGCTTATGAAATATTTAAACCAACAATAGGCGACTTGCTAGAATATGGGGAGCCTTCCGAAGCGTTATCTGCACAATGATGTGCTTTGATTTCAGAATAATGGCAACTCTCGTTATCTTGTGTTAATTAAAGGTGTATAGGCCAGGTATTCGATTAGAAACGGAGGGTATTCATGCAAACAGTACCTGAAAATCAGCCAAAAGAATTACAGCGATCAATGAAGAGCAGACATTTATTTATGCTCTCCTTAGGTGGGGTAATTGGAACAGGCCTTTTCCTGGGATCAGGTTATGCAATCGGGGAAGCCGGACCCGCAGGAGCGATTATTGCCTATTTGGTCGGTGGTTTATTAATGTACTTGGCGATGATATGTCTCGGTGAATTATCGGTAGTGATGCCGGTGTCCGGTTCCTTTCAGGTCCATGCAACGAAATTTATTGGACCCGCCACTGGATTTGTCATTGGATGGATTTACTGGCTGAGCTGGGCTCTATACGTAGGCCTGGAATTTGTAGCGGCTGGTTTGCTCATGACTAGATGGTTTCCTGATATACCAGTATGGGTTTGGTGCACGATATTTACCGTCCTTTTGTTCAGTATTAATGCGTTAACAACAAGAAGTTTCGCAGAAACAGAGTACTGGTTCTCAGGGATTAAAGTACTTGCCGTTATTCTGTTCATCATTATCGGTGCGGCAGCGATGTTTGGATTGATTCATATGGATGCAAAGCCTGCTCCGTTTTTTTCTAACTTTATAGGTGATGGACTATTCCCTACAGGGTTCACAGGTGTGTTTGTATCGATGATGACGGTCGTATATGCATTTCAGGGATCAGAAATCATGGGGGTTGCAGCAGGAGAGACGGAAAACCCGCAACAGAGCATTCCGAGAGCGATTCGAAATATCGTAATACGTGTGTTGCTATTTTATGTACTAGCAATCTTTGTCTTGTCGGCTATCGTTCCGTGGCAAGAAGTTGGGGTGATGGAAAGCCCATTTGTTACTGTGTTTGAAATGGTAGGCATCCCTTATGCTGCCGACATTATGAATTTCGTAATTTTGACGGCAGTCCTTTCTGTTGGGAACACGGGTCTGTTTGCATGTACGAGGATCCTTTTCTCCCTTTCTCAAAACGGTATGGCGCATGCTTCATTTGGAAAGCTCAATCGGCGTGGTATACCAATTAACGCCTTACTTATCAGCATGGTCTTTGCCTTGCTGTCGTTACTTACTAGTGTAGTAGCAGAAGAAACGTTATTTGTTGTGTTACTGTCTATAAGCGGGGTTGGAGGATTACTTACTTGGATAGCAATTGCGTTGGCACAGTACAGATTCCGTAAGCAATATATCAGAGAAGGCGGAAAGATTGAAGATCTGAAGTATAGAGTACCTTTCTTCCCATTTGTCCCGATTCTCTGCATTCTTATGTGTCTAGGTATTTTCGTTTTCACCGCTTATGACCCGACACAGCGTAATTCGTTGTATTGGGGATTAGGTTTCGTCGTTGCTAGCTATATATTTTACTATTTTAGATATACGAGAAGGAAAATAGAGGTTCCGGTCTTATCAAATGAACCGCCCAATGATTTCGTTCAATAGAAAATATTGTTCATATGCAGACAAAGTGCAACCATAAAGAAAATCTACCATCAATAGAATGTGGGAGGAAATCGTATGCGTTATTTAAATTATATTAATGGAAAATGGAAAGAACCAACTACTGGGGAGTATAAGGAAAACCTTAGTCCCCATAATGGAGAAAATTTAGGGGAATTTCCATCTAGTGCGGCCGCAGATTTACATGATGCAGTGGCTGCCGCAAAAAATTCATTTCCTGCTTGGAAAAAACTATCGTTTCAGCAAAGGGCTTCATACTTGCAGAAAGCAGCTGATATTTTGAAAAAGAATATGCAGGAAGTAGGTCGGGATTTGATAAAGGAAGAAGGAAAAACATTCTTGGAAGGGATGGGGGAAGCCAATCGAGCTGCTAGCATTCTTGAATATTATGCTGCTGAAGCCCGGCAGCCACTTGGAGAAGTAATTCCTTCAGCGAATGCCAATACATTTTTGTACACAACTCGTACTCCGCTCGGTCCGGTTGGTTTGATTACACCATGGAACTTTCCAATTGCCATCCCTGTGTGGAAACTGGCACCGGCCCTTATTTATGGGAATACAGTCGTAATTAAACCGGCTGACCTTACACCTAAGTCAGTTTATCATGTGATAAAAGCATTGGATGAAGCGGGTCTTCCGGCTGGAGTCATTAATTGTGTATTCGGAAGGGGTTCCGTCATTGGTGCTGAATTAGTGGAACATCCGGATGTGAAGGCTATATCTTTTACCGGTTCGAATCAAGTAGGTCAGCAAATTCAAAAACAAGCCATTGAACATGGGAAGAAAGTGCAAGTGGAAATGGGAGGGAAAAACCCGCTCGTCGTACTAGCTGATGCTGATCTAGATAAAGCAGTGGAAATTGCTGTAGGTGGAGCTTTTAAGTCCACTGGGCAAAAATGCACAGCCACTAGCAGGGTGATTGTCGAAGAAGGAATTTATGAAGCATTCCGTGACCGTCTTGTAGCTCGTACGAAAGAATTAAAAGTGGGCGACCCTCTCAACGAAGAAACATATATTGGTCCGGCTGTATCTAGATCACAACGCGATGGCGTGCTTGAAATGATTGATGTTGGGAAATCAGAAGCAACGCTATTGTGTGGAGGAGAGATTCCGACTGAAGAGGAATTGGCGAACGGTTTTTATGTACGACCGACTATCTTTGAAAATGTTGCTCAACATGCCCGCATTGCACGTGAAGAAATCTTTGGACCAGTCATCGCACTTTTTAAGGCAGAAAATTATGAGGAAGCAGTTAAGATGGCGAATGATACCGAATATGGATTGAGCGCAGCAATTTGCACGAATAATTTAACGGCGGCTCAAAGATTTATTGAGGATGTAGAAGTGGGTCTTGTCCATGTCAATTCGGAAACAGCAGGAACTGAACCGCAAATGCCATTTGGCGGATGTAAAAATTCAAGTGCAGGCAGCCGTGAACAAGGGAAGAGTGCAGTTGAATTCTATACAGAAGTCAAGACAGTCTATATGGATCGGGTATAACTAGAATAAAAATTGTACGAAGCGGTTTTATTGAAAAAAATCAGATAATTATCAGGAGGGACTTTCAATATGTCAATTAAAGAAAATGTACAGTTCAGCCCTACACTACCATATTCAAGTTATGTCGATCCAGAAGTATTTAATGAAGAAAGAAAAAAGATTTTCAGTAAAAATTGGATATTAGTCGGGCATACCAGCCAACTTGAAAAAGTAGGCGATTTCTTGACATTGGATATCGCAGGTGAGCCTATTATCGTTTCTCACGGTACTGATGGTGAACTGCGTGCTTTCTACAATATTTGTCCTCATCGCGGAATGAAAGTAGAAAACTCTGACAAAGGAAATAAAAAAGTTTTACAATGTGGATACCATGGATGGACGTTCAAATTAGATGGAAATGTAAATAGGGCTCCTAATTTTAAAACGAATGAACTGGGAGAACACAGCTGTATGAAATCCATTCGCTTAGAAGTTCAGAATGCTATGGTTTTTGTCAATCTGGACCAAAATGCCGCTTCTCTGGCAGAAGTATATCAGGAATTTTTAGAGGGAATGAAAGAGTATCCCTTCTTTGATTCTCTAAAACTAGTTAGGGAAACTCGGCGTGAAGTTAAAGCTAATTGGAAAGCTGTTGTTGACAACTACCTTGAATGTGATCATTGTTCTATTGCCCATCCTGGCTTTGCAAAATCTTTTGATATATCGAACTTTTGCACAACGACACACGACAAATTCACCTATCAATATATGGCAGCGAGCAAGAATGCTGAAGGTGACCAAGCGCGCTTTTATTGGATTTGGCCAAATATGATGATTAACGTTTATCCAGGAGACGGGAATGTGAACACCATTCAAGTAGTTCCTGTTGATGCAGAGACATCACTAGGTATTTATCGTGATTACTCCCTCAATGAAATCACAACAAAAGAAAAAGAAGAATATTTTAAATTTGTTGATCAAGTAAGGCAGGAAGATTTTGACCTGGTGGAAAAATTGCAAAAAGGATTGAGTTCCCAGGCATTTACAAATGGTATCTTTTCTCCGACCGAACATGCTGCAGTCTATTTTCACGAACTTATTGATAAGAACCTCCAAGACTAATTACTTTTTTGGAAAGGATCTATCGTAAAGTAGTTTTACCTCGTTAAGTAGACAGTTTCAAAGGCTACACAACCAACCCGTTTGAATCGGCAGGTAACCGATTCCAACGGGTTGGGGTGTTTTTTATCTTATATTTTTTTAAGCGCTAATCGTTGGCTGATTCCAACGGGTATAGTAATTTACGAACTTCCTTTTGCATTTATTCCTCGTGTGAGGTTCTGTTCATCCTTTGTTGTTCTTCAGAGAGAAACTCAAAAAAAACATTCATGGCAAAAAGCGGCTGATCATTTACCCTTTTATAGTAATTACTTTTCCTGGCATCTGTTAAATAGTTACTTTTTTTCATTCTTTCCAACATATATTTTTGGCTCATTTTCACTATTTCTTTTTGATTGTGTTTATTTTCTTTTAAGAGAGCAAACCCAACAGCTCCTACCAATGCATAAATTCCAAGAGCAATTTTCGAGATGGGTAATGATTCGCCCTTAAATAAAAGGAAAAAAAGATTAATGATGGAAAAACCTATCATCACAGTTGATAAAAGTCTGTATTTCATATTTTTTTTCAACAAGGGAGATAATTTTGATTGAAGCTGTTCCATTTCGGCTTGCATGAAGCGCGGTATCTTATTTATTTTTATATTCATTGTTTCCTCCTTATTATCTTGCATGCATTCAATAAGTATGGTGCACGATAAAATCACACCTATTTAATGAAACAGGAAAGGAACCTAATAGTATATATCTTATCGTTTTGAAGGGCATTTGTCATTTAATATACTTCAGGTGGGAATTCCGCTAAGAGGAAAAGTGAAAATGAACGTGAAGAAACGAGCAAACGATGAAAAAAAAGCTGTTAATGATGAAAAACCTCTATTCCCTCATGTTGTGGAAATTTTATATGCAGGATTATTACATGATCAAAATATATTAACAAAGCTTTGATTCATCATTTGATAATGGTAAAATAGTATTAAAATGGAAGGTGTTAATATGTGTTTTACCATTATAATTATTGAAGGATAGCCAACTCTCGCCTTTTTTTGTCATAAATACATGACTATCGTAATATTTTGTTCTTTTAAATCGAGTTTTGGTGCAAATCAATATATAATTAGAAAGCGAGATTATAGATACAAAGATTAAGGAGGGACATAGAATGATGGAATGGGCTCTAGTCATTTTATTTGGTGCAGCAGTTTTACTGTTCATTTTGTCGTTTATTAAAAAGGATTCAATGAAAGTGGACAGTCAATTGGAAATGCTTGCTAGCAATTTTGGAGATGAAATGAATGTATTACATGAAAAAATCAGGAACATCGAGATAGATGCTGAAATTACGGTGCAAGAGTCGGGCATACTTGCCATGTCTTCCGAAAAGCGGAACTTGTTGCGTGAAGTACTCGACTTACATAAGCGGGGCTATTCTTTTGAAAGCATCGCGTTGAAAACAAAACAGCCGGAAAATGAAATAGAACGCTTGCTTACTCCTTACATAGTAACGAAGAATGAAAGGAGAAATGTTGCCAATGACATCTAAATCAATGCGCAGCTTTGCAGGGGGTCTTATTGTTGCCGCTGGATTGTGCGGTGCAGTATACTTCTTTGGACCAGGTGAAGCGACCGGCACATCAGAGAAACTATCGGAAGATGATATGAAAGAGTCTCTGGCTTCGAAAGGGTATGTTATTCATTCTGAAAAAGAATGGGAAGATCAGATAGCAGAAGAGCAATCTATTAAAGATAAGGCGGAAGCCGAAAAAGAAACAGAAAAAGAAAAAGAACCAACTGAAAAAATCATCTACCGTACAGTTCTGAAAGTATCTAAAGGCTCGACAAGCATCGATGTAGGCAAAACACTTCAAAAAGCAAAAGTCATCAAGAATGCCAATGAATTTTCTGACGAGGTTGAGAAAAAAGGCAAGGCCAACGGATTACGTCCAGGAACATATGAGGTAGATAGCGAGATGACGACGGATAAAATCATATCCATCATATTTAAATGACCATAAAAAACGACCATCTTTATGATAGTCGTTTTTTTATGCTTTGAACTCCCGTTTAATCATTTTAGGCTTAAGAAAAAACAGCCATGTTGTTTTTGGACTTACCAGTATCGGATTCATAGATAGCTATTTAAGTTCGTTTATTCATTGTGTTTTTAAGTTTACCTATAATAAGCAATAATAAAGGCATGATCAGACCAAAAGTCGATGCAAAGAATAACCAAATATTATTATTGAACTCTCCAGATACCTGGACCGTTGGAAAAATAATGATTGAAAGAAAGATCATAATCATTCCTAAAGCAGTAGTAAACACCGTTCTGGTATAGGTTGTAATGATCCAAATCGTAGCGATAATAGCTTCAATTCGCACGTGGAAATCCCCTACATTAATCTTTTTCGCCAGAGTATAGCTTGGGGCAATATTTCTTGTGGTAGAATCGGGACCATTAACTAATATATCCAGCAATGCAACCCCGGTGCCGAGAAATGCCGCAAGCCACGCATCCTGCTTTGCAATGGAAGCTAAAGGAGAAGGAGTATGAAAATAACGGTTCCAACTGAATACAAAAGGACTAAAATCATCAATTGATGAGATGAAATTTTGAAACTATCAGTCATTCTTATTCACTTTTGTGTTTGGTTTATCAGATGTAGAAAGAGACCAGATAATTACAGGGATAAGTACTAATGGCAGTATACCACCGACAAGAGATAGTGTTGCGTAGCTTGAATTTGCCACAACCATTCCTGAAAGTACCCCAGCTAATGCCCCAGCCAATGCAATTAACACATCTACTTTTCCTTGAGTCTTTGCACGAGAGGAAAGGGGCGTCCCATCAACGATGAGTGTAGTTCCAGTAATCAAGCCAAAGTTCCAGCCAAGACCAAGTAAAGCCAGTGCACCGATGAGACCTGGCATTGAATTGGCAGGTGCCATGGCAGCTAGTGCTCCAGCGGCCAGTAAAGTAAATCCGGAAGCAATTGCCATTACAGTTCTACCCAACTTGTCCACGAGGTAACCAGTCATCAGGGATGGTAGATACATAAAACCGATATGGACGCCAATCACCATACCAACCTGACTTAAATCATGTCCGTGATGTTTCATATGTACAGGTGTCATTGTCATAATAGCAACCATGACAACTTGAGTTAAGATCATTACTGTAGCCCCGACAATAATACCTCGTTTGTTTTTTTTCGTTGTTAAAGCATGTGTACTTAGAAGTTTATTGTCGTCTGCCACCTGTCCCTCAGCAATGGCCTTTGCAATCATGAAAGGGTCTGGACGAAGGAAAACCAAAAGAATAAAACCAGCAAGAATGAAAGCTGCGGCCGCTAAAATAAACGGTCCTGCTAGTGCTGGAATCCCCATCGATAAGGCAAACTCACCCATCACATTAACCGAGTTTGGACCCGCTACAGCCCCAAGTGTTGTTGAAACCATTGCGATGCTGATGGCCGTAGCACGCTGAGTCGAATTGGCTAAATCGGTTCCTGCATAACGAGCCTGTAAATTAGTAGCAGTCCCGGCACCATAGAACAGTAATGAAGCGAAAAGCAGGGGAATACTATTGGTTACTGCCGCCACCACCACACCGATTGCCCCAATCCCACCAGTCATAAAGCCCGTTACGAGACCTAAACGTCGACCATATCGTTGGGAGAGTCGCCCAACGAGTAGCGCCGCCCCAGCGGAACCTAGAGTGAATAGGGCAGTTGGTACTCCAGCAAAACTATCCGTCCCTAACATATCCTGAGCGATTAGTGCTCCGACCGTTACCCCTGCTGCAAGTCCGGCCCCTCCAAAAATTTGTGAAATGACAACAATCATTAACGTCCTACGATACAGCTGGCGTTGTCTTTCATTCGAATCAATGTAACTTTTTATCAAAGGCGACTGACCTTGTGACATGATGCGAACCTCCAATCTAATTGTTTATCATGTTGTAAATAAGCATGAATGATAAAATAGCAACAGCTAATACGTAAATCAACTATAAAGAGATTTTTTTATTTAAACAATAAAAAGGTGAAAATATATTCATCTTTAATAAAAATTTCGCTACCTAAGGATTGAACTGGGCGGCTTTTCTAGGGAAATGAAACTTGAATGAGGGAAAATCCTGTTTGGACAATTTAAACGATTCTAGGCGGCTTGGTGTTTAGGAAGCATGTAAAGCAGGCAGTCGGCTCCATCTAAGACAATGGTGTGGGATGATTCCGGAGTTGAACCAAAAAAAATCTTCTGCCATTAAAATTTAGAGAACCATGCACACTGAATTGTAGTATCGTACGAATGATCGCTGTTTTGAAATTAAATCGATCAGTGTCCGTTAAACAAATGATGTTTAGAGATATTTCATACCTATTTTAGAAAGTTTTAAGATTTGTATGTTACTTTTAAATGGTAAATCCGCATTTAAGAACAAGCTAATGATAGTGTTAACTCAACAAACTGTATAAAAAACAATTATATAGTGCCTAATAAACATTTATAGGAGAGGGAAAAGTAAAAACGGAGTTGATTAATATGTCAATTAAAACGAGGTTTCTGTTGTCTTACGTTGGAGTGGTATTCATCTCTATCGTTTTACTGTTGGTCGCTGGGTTTTTAATTATTTTTACGATTACAGGCGACACAAAATCGATAGAGCATTTTTACAAAAAATCTTATGTCCAAAAACCATTGACTACAGTAGAAGAAAGTGCATTTCTTGATTTAAAGCTCTTGGCTAAAAATAATCCTGCACAGCTTCTAAATGAAGAGCAGTTGAAGAAAATAAATCAGAAGGATATTGGGATTGTCGTTAGAAAAGATACGAAAATTGAATATGCTTCCCCCTCTCTCGATAAACAGGCATTGGTTAAGTCTCTTCCCGGATTTGAAGAAACGAACATCAATACGCGAGATACGATTAAGATCGAAGACTTTTTTTTCACATATGTGAAATTTGATTTTTATTTTTCAGATAAAAGTAAAGGAAGTATTTTTGTACTAAGAAAGGCGAGTTCCTCAGCCGAGTTGGCTCGAGAGTTGTTTCCGATTTTATTTGGTTTGTTGCTATTTTTATTTATTATGATTATTGGGCTGTTAAACTATTTAGTATCACGAAGCATCATCAAGCCGATCTCACTTCTTAAAGAAGGTGCGAAACGAATAAAATCAGGAGATTTAGACTTTGAAATCAATGCTACATCGAATGATGAAATTGGAAAGTTAAATCGGACATTTGATGAAATGAGAATAAAATTAAAAGAGTCTGTTAAAATTCAGCTTCAGTATGAGGAAAATCGGAAAGAACTATTATCCAATATTTCACATGATTTGAAAACACCTATTACTTCAATTATTGGATATGTTGAGGGGATAAAAGACGGTGTAGCAAACACCCCTCAGAAAATGGAAAAGTATTTATCAACTGTATATTTAAAAGCGAAAGATATGGATTCATTGATAGATGAATTGTTCTTATTTTCCAAGCTGGATTTAAAAAAAGAGCCATTCACTTTTGAAACGGTGGAACTTGATAAATATTTGAGAGACTATGTAGAAGAACTTCATATAGATTTATTTCAAAAAGGGATTCAGATTGAACTGTGCCATATGAATAAACCTGTATTCGTGACAGCAGATAGAGAGAAATTAAAACGCGTATTGGCTAATTTGATCAGTAATTGTGTGAAGTATACGAATGAAGAAAAAGCGAGCATTTCCATTACTCTGCATGAAGGGCTCTATGATGTAGTAGTACAAGTGACAGATAACGGACAAGGAATAGAACCTTCTGCATTACCTTTCATTTTTGATCGCTTTTACCGTGCAGAACAATCAAGAAATTCCCTGACAGGTGGAAGTGGCTTAGGACTTGCGATTGCAAAACAAATTATACAAGAGCATAAAGGGGATATTTGGGCTACTAGTGAGATAGGAAAAGGCACAAGTGTC
This sequence comes from Peribacillus sp. NPDC060253, assembly GCF_042727425.1. Taxonomy (NCBI): domain Bacteria; kingdom Bacillati; phylum Bacillota; class Bacilli; order Caryophanales; family Bacillaceae; genus Peribacillus; species Peribacillus sp. NPDC060253. The sequence goes on along the minus strand of NZ_JBHXAS010000023.1, from coordinate 13,734 downwards.
TTCTTTACCTTAATGAAAGGTGAGGAAAAATGAAAAAAATATTACTTATTGAAGATGATGTCAGCATTGCAGAATTGCAGAGAGATTATTTAGAGATTAATGATTTTAGTGTCTATATTCAACATACAGGAGATGCTGGTCTTCAACATGCCCTTCAAAAAAACTATGATTTAATAATACTGGACATCATGCTTCCCGGAGTAAATGGATTTGAGATATGCAAACAAATACGCGCTGTCAAAGACATTCCTATCTTACTTTTGTCCGCCAAAAAGGAAGATATTGATAAAATCCGAGGTCTTGGTTTAGGGGCAGACGATTATATTACAAAGCCATTTAGTCCTAGTGAGCTGGTAGCAAGAGTGAAGGCGCATTTAGCGCGTTATGATCGTCTAGCAGGAAATCAAACCAAAACAAACACAGTTTTTGTTCATGGAATTTCGATAGATAAGTCGGCACGGAAAGTACAAATTAATGGCGAGGAAGTGCCGTTTACTACAAAAGAATTTGATTTGTTACTATTTCTTGTGATGCACCCGAACCAAGTGTTGAGCAAAGAGCAGCTATATGAACGTAATTGGGGGCTGGAGTCAGCTGCGGATGTTTCAACCGTGACCGTTCATATTAGAAAATTACGTGAAAAAATTGAAAGAGAGCCGGCACATCCTAAATTCCTGGAAACCGTTTGGGGTGCCGGATATCGTTTTAATGTTTAATAGTGAGTTTTATGACCCGTCACAATGTGGCGGGTTTTTTTAAAATCATTAATAAAATTTATAAATACGTTTATCTTCTTTTTAGAAAGATTATAGAGGGTGATTAGGAGGTGTTTAGGATTAAGCACGAAAATCATTTTAAGACGGAAAATGTACAGTGGGAGGAGAATTTCAAGGAGCCCCATGAATTATTTGGATCATTCTATTTTAAGGATACTTGGTGTAACTGATCTCCTTTTGGTTAATGCGAATTCGGAGAGAAAATTTCTAACAATTAATAAAAGGGGCGTGTTTATTATGTGGAAGTGGTTGTCATCATAGGGTTGCTTCTTTTGCTTGGACCTGTAATAGCTTCACCGATTTTTTAAACATCACTCAGGGCTGCAGAATATGACCTGAGTTTAACCGCCATGAAAAATCCCCAATCAGAGAGACTAGTAAGACCATTTTATCAAATGTCCTCCTTTTGCCTGTCTACCTGTAGGGGATACTTCCAGCTTATCGATTCGTAAAAAGAAGTTCAAAACATGATGCTCATGAACTTGAGATCATAACTTTCCTTAATTATTTTGGATTGATTTTTCTTGTTCTTTTTTGATTTTCAAGGCTACTAAACTGGCAAAGTCATGAATGATGGTGGCTGCCAATAGTGATGTGATTTGTGTTGGATCATAGGGTGGGAGGACTTCCACCAGGTCGAATCCAATAAAGTTGAATCCTTGCAGGGAACGAATCATCTCTAAGGTTTCAAAACTATTCAGACCGCCGACCTCAAGGGTGCCCGTACCAGGTGCACAGGATGGATCAACAAAATCAATATCAAAGCTCAAGAAACATGGTGTATCACCAATGGTCTTCTTGACTTCCTTCACAACATCCATGAATCCTCTTTCCTTCAGCTGAGGCGTAGTTATCACGTTGTAGCCGAGATCCGTGCTGGAATCTATATCTCCTGGATGATTGAGCGTACCTCTGATTCCTATTTGGAAAACTTTATCCGTTTGGAGCAAACCTTCCTCATATGCACGGATAAACGGAGAACCATGCCAATACTTCTCATCATAATAAGTATCCCATGTATCTGTATGTGAATCAAAATGAAGGAGTGCTACAGGCCCATGTATTTTTGCGGCAGCTCTTAGATTAGCTAAAGTTACTGAATGATCTCCTCCAATTGCTATGGGGATGATTCCGTTTTTCATCAAATCTGACATAGCGGTTTCAATTAACTCATAGCTTCGGTGTATATTATGGGGAATCACCGAAACATCGCCAATATCTATTGCATTACATTCGTCAAACGGGAAAACCTTTTGAATGGGGTGATAAGGAAACAATGTCATCGATGCTTGGCGGACTGCCTGTGGGGCAAACCGTGCTCCTACCCTGAATGAAGCAGCTGTATCAAAAGGCATTCCTACCACTGCCAATTTGGCATTTTCACGTGAAGAAGGTAAGCGCATAAACGATCCGGTCGTACAAAACTCTGGTTTAACATCAGGTGATAAAGGATATTTCATTTTTCTATTCCTCCATTTTCTTATAACTTTTAATAGGCTTAAACATTCATTTTAAATTGAACTCATTTAACTATTATGCAAATACCATGCCAATTCATATTAAGAGATTTACTGCTGATTATTACTAGGTTTCATTTGTAAGGGAGTATGCAGGCGCGAATAATCTATGGAAAATTGAATCGTAATTTTAATAAAAGACCGTAATACTACATTTCCATGAAGCCAGCTAAGGATGTGTCTTATAAGGGAATTTCAACGTATTTTTAGCGTTTATATTTATTGAAATAAACAGCAATCATTTGGCACAGAATTTGCATAAAGGTATACAGTTAAAACTTTTCAAAAGAGGGAGGCATTGAAATTTATCTATTAAGAAATTGAACCTACTATTTGAAAGCGGTTTCAAGGAGGAATGATAGGTGGAAAATGAGGTTACATTGAAAAGAACACTGAAATTATGGCAAATTGTCATGATGGGGCTGGCTTATATGACACCCATGGTCGTTTTTGATACATTTGGCATTGTATCTGGGATTACGGGCGGCCATGTGCCGACTGCTTATATCGTTGCATTGGTGGGGATGCTTTTTACAGCCGCAAGCTATGGAAAACTTGTAAAGGTTTTTCCTGCTGCAGGTTCTGCCTATACTTATACACAAAAGGCCATTAATCGACATTTAGGATTCCTGGTAGGTTGGTCTTCGTTGTTAGACTATCTGTTTTTACCTATGGTAAATGCATTGTTGACCAAAATTTATCTGACAGCATTATTTCCAGAAGTCCCAACATGGCTTTGGGTAGTATTGTTCGTAGCAATTGTCACCATACTCAATCTCCGAAGTGTCAATGTGCTGGCCAACTTTAATGCCCTTTTTGTTTTAATTCAAATTGCCATCATGGCAGTGTTCATCATCCTTGTTGTCAAAGGCTTGCACAATGGAGAAGGTACAGGAGAAGTGTTTACAATAAAGCCTTTCATAAATGGGGATATGGACTATTCAACAATCATAACGGGAGCCACGATCCTTTGTTTTTCCTTTTTGGGATTCGATGCGGTAACGACGCTATCTGAGGAAACGCCGAACCCGAAAAAAACGATTCCAAAAGCGATTTTTTTAACAGCACTTTGGGGTGGAATCATCTTCATTACCGCATCTTTCTTTATTCAGCTCTTTTTTCCGGATATATCCCGTTTTAAGGAACCGGATGCTGCATTACCGGAAATCGCCCTTTATGTAGGCGGGAAGCTATTCCAATCCATTTTTCTTTGTACGACGTTCATTAATACGCTAGCCTCTGGACTAGCATCGCATGCTAGCGTTTCCCGTCTTTTGTATGTTATGGGCCGTGATAAAGTGTTTCCGGAAAAATGGTTTGGATTTATCCATCCTAAGTGGAAAACGCCAGCCATTAATGTTCTCCTGGTTGGAGTCATTTCATTGTCGGCTCTATTCTTCGATTTAGTGACAGCCACGTCACTGATCAACTTTGGTGCATTAATGGCATTTACCTTTGTTAATCTGTCAGTTATCAGCCATTTTATCATCCGGGAAAAGAAGCATCGAACGGTTAAGGGATGTATCAATTACTTGATCATGCCATTAATTGGAGCTATATCAATTGGGATACTCTGGATCAACCTTGAGACAAGCTCACTAATAATGGGATTAGCGTGGTTTATTCTTGGCTTTTGTTATCTATTATATATTACAAAGGCATTCCGGAAAGCTCCGCCCCAATATCAAGTTGAAGAAATTCAGATATAGACAAACGGATAAAAAAACGCATTCCAATAGGATGCGTTTTTTATTTCAACTTCATTTTTTACATATGCAATCCTGAATTGATTATGAATGGATACATATGTCTGGATGAGTTTTGCCTGGCGAACATGAATGCAAAGGGCTATCCATACGGTGTTTTCAAAACTGGCATGAAAGTTGCTTAATCTATTAATAGAATAAAAGTGAGGTGCTAATATGACAGGCAAAACAAAGAGTATTGAAAAACGTCAAATGGATAATCCATTGCAAGAATTTCAGGATATTTTAAAAGAAGCCATTCATGTTTTGGACTATCCAGATCTGGTTTTTGATTTTTTAAAAGCGCCAATGCGTTTTTTGGAAGTCAGTATTCCCATTCAAATGGATAATGGGGAGACAAGGATGTTTCAAGGGTATCGGGCTCAACATAATGATGCAGCCGGTCCAACGAAAGGCGGGATTCGGTTTCACCCGGATGTCACTGCCAATGAAGTCAAGGCATTGGCGGGTTGGATGAGTTTGAAATGCGGGATAACGAATCTTCCATATGGAGGGGCAAAGGGTGGCATTGTCTGTGATCCCCGTCAGATGAGTTCGTTTGAACTAGAGCGATTAAGCAGAGGGTATGTCAGGGCGGTCAGTCAATTAGTGGGACCAACCAAGGATATTCCTGCACCGGATATGTATACAAATTCCCAAATAATGGCCTGGATGTTAGATGAATACGATCACATCAAGGAATTCGATTCACCGGGCTTCATTACAGGTAAGCCACTGACTTTAGGAGGATCGAAGGGCAGGGAAACGGCTACTTCCAAGGGAGTATTATATACGCTTCAAATGGTAAGTGATTTAAAGGGGATTCCTATTGAAGGTATGAGGATAATCATTCAGGGATTCGGGAATGTTGGCAGTTATTTGGCCATGTATTTGCATGAAATGGGAGCTAAGGTTGTAGGGATAGCGGATGAACTTGGGGGTTTATATGACCCTAACGGCTTAGACATTCCTTACCTTTTGGAGAATAGGGACTCTTTTGGGGTCGTATCGAATTTATTCAAAGATTCAATATCCAATCAAGCATTATTGGAAAAAGAGTGTGATGTGCTTATTCCTGCTGCTATTAGTGGAGTGGTGAATAAAGATAATGCCGAACGATTGCAGTGTGAAATCTTAATCGAAGCAGCAAATGGACCGACAACAAAAGAAGCAATCAAAATTCTTGATGGAAAAGGTGTAATGCTAGTCCCGGATATTTTGGCGAATTCAGGAGGCGTGATCGTCTCGTATTTTGAATGGTGCCAAAATAACCAAGGTTATTACTGGACGGAAGAGCTTGTTGATGAACGATTGAAAGAAAAAATAACAGCCAGCTTTTTGAATGTCTATCAAACATCTCAAAAATTTTCCGTGAATATGAAAGTTGCTGCTTATATAGAAGGGATTCGTAAAATAGCAGAAGCATCACGGGATCGAGGATGGGTCAGATTCTGAACTAATTAAAGGCTTACAAGAAAGGAGGCAATCAATTGAATTTTGATATTCTTTCGGAAAATAAAGAAAACCAGGCCATACATCATTATTGCTTATTATCAAGAAATTATAGATATGATGTGACCATTGTATATTCGGCTCAGTTTTACGGTAAAGCAATGGTAACTTCCATTCAAAGCGGAAGAATGATCCTTCTGTGTGCCGATGATATTAATTTAGATCAGTACTGGGCTCCGACCCTTGGCATTGAACAAGAAGATATATCCGAATTTCAAGACTTTCTAAATTTGGTCCTACAATCCCCATTTCATTTTGAACAATATTGAGGAAGGAATGATGTAAATGTATGTTGATGTAATCCTTAGCACTTGTGATGGCAGGGTTGAAAAAATTTCGATATCCAAAAACTCCAGATTCTACGAATGGGAACAGTTATTTCATATTAAGAAAGAAGACGGACGTGTGGAAATCATTGATATTGGCCTCAGCGGTGAGGTCGAATCTTTGGAGGTAATGGAAGGGGAAAAAGTGGTGGCTGGTGAGGTCCTCGCCTATTTTAAAGAAGATTTATTTGTGACGGGGAGCGATTAATATATAGGAAAAGAAGATGAAATGTTTCATCTTCTTTTTTTTGCTTACTTGCTAATCATCCGCCTCATTTTGGTTAAGAATAGAACTTTGAGTGTATGTCCCTAGGACCAGTATGCACACAGTGGACAAAATCAAACAGGAAAATCCACCTATCTATCCACAAAAGACTACTAACATAGCAACTTAGTAGAGATTCATATGCTTATTATTTTCAAGGTGCACTATTGTCACATCATTTTCAGGAGAAAATTGGCGAATTATAGGCATTATGTCATTTTTGCACGTATTCTGCATAAATTTGTAATGATAATGTAAATTTAGGTAAATATATTTGTCATTTAAGGGTGATAAAATAATGAAAAAGACCTAATCGGGGGAAAAATAGAAAATGAAAAAAATTATAGCTTCAGTTGTAGTTACCGGATTGTTATTATCGAATCCATTGGTCAGTAATGCAGCACTAGGAGACCGAACATTAAAAAGTGGAATGACTCATAAAGAAGTAAAACAACTACAAGAGGTTCTAAAGAAAAAAGAATATTTTAAGAGTAATAATACCACTACCTATTTTGGAACGGTTACTAAAAGTGCAGTAGTAAAGTTTCAAAAAAGTAAAGGCTTAAAAGCTGATGGCATTGTAGGGCAGAATACATATAAAGCATTAGGCATAAAAAAGCAGACAGCCATGAACAATTCAAGCAATAAATCTACAGCGATAGTAAAAGAAGCAAAAAAACATTTGAATGTACGGTATGTATGGGGTGGAACTACGCCAAAAGGTTTTGATTGCAGCGGATTCCTAAAATATGTTTTCGAAAAAAGTGCAGATGTCACCTTGCCAAGAACGGTATCGGAAATTTATAAAAAGGGGACAAAGGTGTCCAAACCACAAGTTGGCGATGTGGTCTTTTTTGAAACCTATAAATCCGGTGCCTCACATGCGGGTATTTATATAGGGGGTAATCAATTCATACACAGCTCCTCATCAGGTGTAACCATTACTTCAATGGATAATAGTTATTGGGAAAAAAGATATTTAGGAGCTAAAAGAATGTAATAGTGATAGCAGCCAGTTCCTTTTTTATGAGACTGGCTTTTATTTAGACAATCTAGCAATATGTTATTGCTAATAATAGGATGTTGGAATATACAGAAAGGAAGCAGGAATGGGAGTTTGGAAAAATGGCTGTTCTGAAATTTGGTTATGTATGAATGAGCAGCAGATTACATGAAGGAATTACGGCTAGAATGAAGGGACACTTTTAAAAAGTGTCCCTTATTTTTCAGGTATTTAACTGTCTTCTTGAGGCAAGTTGTTCATGTATTGTTCCTTGGAAACTAGGTCATGTTACATGTTTCTTGGATAGGCGATTTGTGATGGTATCTTCTTGTGGTGAAGTTCGTCGAATGTAAAAAGCCAGGATGAACGCAACTATTGTTAACCATGTAGCGATCATAAATGCATCATCTACCCCCATTACGCTTCCCTGTTTAATGGCCATGGCCATTTGAGTTGTATTTTCTGATGATATGTGCTCTTTAGTTAAAATTCCCTGTACATGTTTCGTACCCTGATTTGTCATTATTGACACAAAGAACGCCATGCCAACAGCACCTGCAACCATTCTCAATGTATTCACCATTGCTGTTCCATATTTATTTAGACTAAGTGCCAATTCGTTTAGTCCAGCTGTGAAGATAGGCATCATCAGTAATGACATACCTAACATTCTTATCGTATATACCCACACCACATAAGAAAAAGAGGTATCTGTTTCAAGCCGCGTTAAAAGATAGGTTGTAATAATAGTAATAGCAAGTCCGCTTACTGCCAGCCATCTTGCGCCAAATCGATCAAATAGCTTTCCTGTTATAGGAGACATGATACCCATTAGGATACCCCCAGGCAATAGCATGAGTCCAGATTCCATAGGTGTAAAGCCACGGATATTTTGCATATAAATTGGCATAATAATCATTCCAGAGAACATGCCCATCGTCGCGATAATGTTGATGATTGTCGTTAATGTGAACATCCGGTAACGGAATATACGAAATTCCAAAATAGGATGCCTTACAGTAAATTGCCTCCATACAAATAACCCTAAACTGATTCCGCCAACAAGGAACATAGTCAGGACTTCGAAGCTGTCCCATCCCTTAGTACCGCCTGTTGCAAATCCGTATAGAACTCCTCCGAATCCGATGGTGGATAGAATGACACCAATTTTATCGAGTTTAGGTCGGCTCGTTTCACCCACCTTTTTAATGATAAAAATGGCAAAAATTAAGTCAAGAAGTGCAAATGGGAAAATGATAAAAAACAGGACTCGCCAGGAATAGTTTTGTACAATCCATCCTGATAACGTAGGTCCAATGGCTGGGGCAAAATTCATTGCGATACCGAATATACCCATTGCAAAACCGCGTCTGTTAGGAGGAAATATAGTGAAAATTACGTTTGTAATCAAAGGGAATAAAATCCCTGCACCTGCAGCTTGAACCACACGTCCGATTAATAAGACAAAGAAGCTGGGGGCAATTCCACATAATAAAGTTCCTAAAGCAAACAGTCCCATCGAAGCAAGATATAATTGTCTCGTATTAAATCGTTCCATTAAGAAAGCTGTAATCGGGATGACAATCCCATTGACCAACAAAAAGATAGTTGTAAGCCAATTAGCTGTTGCAGCTGATATTTCAAAATGATTCATCAATTGAGGCAACGCGATATTGATTAAAGTCTGATTCAAGAAAGCGACCAGAGCACCAGCCAGCATTACCGCAAACATGGGGCCTGTACGAAAAGTAGAGCTTGTTGTTTTGTCGTGATTCATTCTTATGGCACGTCCTTTTGGTTGAGTTAGTACATATTGTTACTTCCTGCTATTTTAAGTTATAGAAACTAAAGCGACTATAATAAGTTAATATTCCCCTCTTTCTTAAAGAAAATCAACCTACCTTTTCCAACAATATACACCAACTTAAGGTATTTACCTAAATCTACGACTTTAAAAAGATATTTTTCTTTTTTAACACCTGCGATTGACCATTTGATCCATTCTGCAGGTATGTTTTAAAGATGACGATGAAGCTCTATGAAATTTACAGAAAATCCAGATATTCCCTTCTTGGTATTATTAAAAGGTGCTTATTTAAATATGGCGCGTAATAAGATTCTGTCACTAAAGAACCATTTACATGAAAATCAGCCTCCCATAAAATAAATGTTAGATACAAATAGTTGGAAATGTTAGCCAAAGCAATTTCACAGGCAGGTTCAGATAATGTAGCTAAGGCATTCGCCCCGATCGCTCGTTTATGTAAAATATATACTATTAAGGGAGTGGGATTGTTGAAAAAGAGACTTTGTATTATTGGTAGTGGTGTAGCGGGTCTGCACCTAGCTTATGCTCTAAAGGACGACTTTGATATCACTGTCATTGAACGTCAATCACCAGATCAGATAAGAAAAGGCCGAATCATGTCCACCCAGGTGCATTTTGGATCAACAAGGACTCGTGAAAAACGTTTTAATATGCCGAAATGGGGAGAACAAACACTTCTTGAAAGCATTCATATTACAATTGGAAATCAAAAACTATTTGTGGGAATGTTGCAAGAACCGGCGTTATCTGTTGATCAACGTTTGTATTACTCTCATTCTATTAAAGATCTTATAGAAAAAAGAGTTTCCTTCCGTTTTGAAAAGGTAGATAAAGAGAATGTGGAAGTACTAATTGATGAGTTCGATTTACTTATTGATTGTACTGGGAAAAATGGACCTCTTTTGCCGTTTCCGATTGAAGAGGCTCTGACTCCTTACCAAACTCCTCAGCGAAAATGTATCGTTGGATATTTCACAGGAATAAGAGCAAACACTCCCCTAGGGGTAAGCGTTACGGTTCTTCCAGGGTTGGGTGAAATGTTTGAAATACCCGCAATAACAGAACACGGTCCTGTGACCATACTATTCATTATGGGCATACCAAACACTGAATTGGATGTATTTAAAGGTATAAAAAATGCAGAAGAGTTTACTCTTAAAATGAGGAGTACAGTTCAACAGTTCTTCCCGGAAATTCATAACCGAATTGATGGAAATAATTTTGCTTTATGTGATGAAAGTAGCTTTCTTCAAACAGCCTTAACACCGGTTATACGAAAGCCGTATCTCATGGTTAATAATAAGTTGGTTGTCGGCTGTGGGGATAGTGTGTTTCTAAACGATCCTATTTCGGGTCAAGGCTGTAATCTTTCTTCTTACTGTGCTGAACAATTGTATGAAACCCTTATTGAATACAAAGATTCTAAGTGGGACGCAGACACAGGGAAGTCTTATTGGAATCGAACGAAACAGTATGTAAAAGAGGTAACGGAATGGACAAATGCCATGACGGAACCATTACCTGAGCATGTTATTCAATTGCTGCTACAGGGTGCTCAGGACCAAGTACAAGCAAACGAAATTGCTGAATGGTTTGCCAATCCGACAAAAGCGTTTGAAGCGTTTTTTTCAGCCACAGCGACGATACATAAAAATAATCAATGACCGGCATTAAGATTAAAAAGTTTAGTTTCATAATGAATCCGTTTATGTACCCCGTTGCTTTATTCACGCAATGCAAGAGTTTAATGAGGCATTTGAAGTGAGGGAACATATGTTTTATAATGTGTTTTGAATATAAAAATATGGGGGGATGTTTATGTATATGACAATTTCAGATTTTATTAAAGAATGGAATAAGGAAGCCATACTGACACAAAGTGTTTTGGATAGCTTGACTGATGATGCATTGGAACAAAAAGTTTATCCTGAAGGTCGGACTTTAGGAAGAATTGCGTGGCATTTCACAACAAATATCCCAGATTATTTAGCACATTTTGGACTTAAAATAGACAGGATTGATAATGGGGAAAGCGTCCCATCTTCTGCAAAAGAAATTGCCATAACTTTTAAAAATGTAAGCTCACACGCGGCTAAAATAATTGAACAACAATGGACAGACGAATCACTAGGACAAATACAAGAAGCGTTTGGAAGACAGGAATCAAATGCTTCAATCCTAATGGGATTAATCAAGCATATTGTTCATCACCGCGGACAAATTACAGTTCTTATGCGTCAGGCAGGAATTAAACCATATGGGGTTTATGGGCCACCAAAAGAAGATTGGGTTCATTTAGGTGTAAAAAATCCACCACTTTAATAAGAGTGTTCTACCAAAAAGGGTAAGCAATGATCTTCAACAAAACGGGCGCTATTGTTGAAAAAATACATCCCAATTTCTCATTTATCGAACTGAGAGATTGGGATGTTTAATAGTGGAATTTCTTTAACGTTGTAAATTCGCGTAATGCTGTCTGAACCCCTAAAAGTACTTAACCCTTTTGGTTATGCTTTTTTATCGATTGCTTCCCATCTAAGCTCGTCAATCATTTATGTGATGGAGCTGAAAATTCCTATGTAGCTAGTCTTATCTAACAGAGATAAACTCTTTACTTATATGTTTCATTTTCTAAAATGATCACTTTTTCCTCGTTTGAGTTTTTCCCTATTTGTTTCGTATTTTCAACCAACCGAAAAATATTATCACAGCATTGCTTGGTTCCTAAAATTAATAATGGTACACCAATCAAATCAATTTTTAATTGTTTTGATAAAAATCCTCCAATTGACATGACGAACGGTACAGTTGGTGATGTATTTGAGAATATTATTTTTTCATGAAATGGATGTTTGCTTTGAAGTAATAAGATTAAATTTTTTAATGCTGGAACAACTAGTTTGGAGGATTTCCGTCCTATAGTATAGACAGAGTCTCCATTTTCATCTATACCATGAAAAATGATTTTCCCTGCATCATCTTTAGATAATTTATTGAAATAGTTCACATTTAATATTTCATCTTTAGTTAGTTTTCGTTCAGATTGGGTAAGTTCTTTTAAATGATAGGCGGCTGCCAGGGCCGTGGTATGTGTCCCACCATAGTCATTATAGATATAAATCATGTTATCATCCTTTATATATATTTTTATCTATGGTTACCATTATGGTCATTTATTCTAGTTCCAATTCAATTATTATCTTTTAGCTCTTACCTCGCAGTTTGTGTCGAATCCATTTTATCGCTAAAGAAATCTCTTATATTTAGCTTGAATGTAAAAAATAACAAAAAAACAATGTTTATGGTCATTGAGTGGGCTGATTATACAGCAAGTGGATTTAGTTATAGGGCAGTATTTTAAAGAGAAGGAATAATAGTAGAAGTTTTGTAGAAAAATGTCGATATTTACGAATATCTTTATCGTCATTTCTAAGATATTATTATATTGTATTGTATGTACTTTAACACTTTTATGTGGCAATGCAACCATAATATCGATGCTCAACTTTAATGAGTGGGGGAAAATAAATGAGTGTAATCATCGAGAAGAAACAAGTGGAAAACTATACTCATATGGAAGATGTAATGTTGGTTGAGAAAATTCAATATGGTGATGAAGATGCACTGGACTATTTAATCAAAAAATACAGATGTGTCGTTCAATCTAATGCTGTGAAGTATTTTTTAACGGGTGGAGATAAGGAAGACGTCTTTCAGGAAGGTATGATTGGATTATATAAGGCGATTCGCGACTACAAGGACTGCAAAAAGTCTTCTTTTAGGTCATTTGCGGAACTGTGCATTACCAGGCAAATCATAACGGCGGTTAAAGCGGCTATCCGCCAAAAGCATTCGCCCTTAAATAATTATGTTTCATTGTATAGGCCTATCTATCAAGGGGAGTCGGAACAAGCCTTAATTGATCTAATCCCTGAACAAAGACAAATCGACCCTGTCACGATTTTAATAAAATCAGAAGAAATGACAGATATAGAGCTAAATTTAGCGGAAGTCCTAAGTGAGTTGGAAAGTAGAGTGGTGGACTTGTATCTGGAAGGTCAAACATATCTAGAAATATCAAAGGAACTGGATATTCAGGTAAAGACGGTCGATAATGCTCTTCAACGGGTAAAAAAGAAGTTGGATCGGTACTTGGAATCAAGGATTTCGGAAGAATAATCACTATAAGCATAATAATGGCAAGATTTTTGTATATTTATTGATTAGTCATTGAAAACATCGAAACGATTTGTGATAAAAGTGAAAGTAAAAATACATACATGTTCTTAAACAAGAATCTTCCGATACACCATTTAACACGCTGAAGGATATTTCCAAAGAATCTTTTGCATTATTTATCCTGAATTACTGTCTAGAAGAAGTGTATGTTTAAATTATTGTCGATTGGATAAGGGATTGATGAAGTTGACAATAGCTTCACGACTTTTAGAAAACAAAAAAGTAATAATTGAGGATAATAAGGTTATTATAATTATTGGAAAATCCTTGTACTTGAGCTACTGATCCTGATTGGCAGCTTTTCTTAATGAACAAACAGGGGCAATAATTCGATAAAGAGCTGTGCAATGAACTGCACCCCAATTGTTAGACAACATCTAACAATTGGAGGTGCAGTTTTTTTGACTAAATATACGATAGACGAAAAATTACATGCAGTTTTAGAGTACTTAGAAGGGAAAAAATCCTATAAATCCATTGCACAAGAAAGAAATGTAGGTTTATCCCCTCTGAAAAGATGGGT
>NZ_JBHXAS010000022.1:0-54558 GCF_042727425.1 Peribacillus sp. NPDC060253 | reverse complement strand
CTAATATTTAGGTGATAGTAACAGCCTTTTTTCGAGATGTTGTTTGTATCCCTTTCTTATTTTATCGTTCAACTCTAATTGATTTTGTTGTTTCTTCGCTTTTTGATTATTTTTAAATTTAATAGCTATTAAACTTGATTACTATTAAAACTCACCCTATACATTGTTTGTCTTATCCTCTTTCTTAGGATTGAATCAACCTTTTAATTTTTTCCCTTAACATTCTTTTGATGTTTTCAATTTTTCGGGAGTGCTCTCTGCGCTACAAGCGTGACTGGTAACGATCCACACGAGAAATCAAGGGAAAATTAAAGGGTATGGGCAAGGGGCCCATACCCTAATGATGTCTACTTTTTTGGGTTGAACAAGTTTCTCCCCTTCATATCATTATTGTACTATTCTCTGAGCTTTTTCCGTATATCCGCCGCAACATTCTTTAACGCCTTTTTTGATCCCCGCTCTAAGTCCCGGTCCAATTTCCTTTCTTTATAACTGACAAATAAGGTATTCAGATCATAGCCTTCCGGATATAAGTCGACGGCTTTTATTTCTAGCTCCAGCCTATTGGCATGAACCTCCTTGAAAGTATCTTCAAAAAGCACGACGACATTATTGAACGAATCCTTCTTCTTATAAACGATCGCATATCCATCAAGTTCGCTTACCTTTACCTTGTCACCTACTTCAAATTCATACAAAGCTGTTTTTGAAACGGCTGCCGCTTTCACTTTTTTGATTTTACCTTCCTGAACGAGACCCAAGTCATAGTCTTTATTATCGATATAGAGCTTTGCCTTTTGCAAAACCTTTTCACGAACATTCATCTTTTTCGCGATCCACAGGGCATTACTTTCCCCGGATTGCCCGATCAACAGCTTATACTTTGGCTCAAGTGTTTCACTATTGAACTGCATAGCCGCATTCATGAAATCACTGTGTATTTCCGAATAACGCTTGATTTCACCATAATGGGTCGTCGCAACGGTTATGCAGCCCCTCTGATAAAATTCCTCAAGGATGGCAATCGCTAAAGCAGCACCTTCATTCGGTTCCGTTCCGCTCCCGATTTCATCGAACAGCAGCAATGAGTTATTGGTTATTGCCCCCATGATTTCCGATATGTTTTTCATATGCGATGAAAACGTGCTCAGCGCATTTTCAATACTTTGATTGTCACCGATATCGACGAATACCTGATCGAAGACGGCAAGCTCCGTCCCCTCTTTTCCGGCAACATGAAGCCCTGACATGACGGCCAACGTAAGGATGCCGATCGTTTTCAGGACGACTGTTTTACCTCCGGCATTTGGACCAGTAATGATCAAGCTGCGATAATCCTTACCGATCTCAAAATCCAAAGGTACACTGTCTTGTGGCAAAAGAGGATGTTTACAGCCTTTTAACTGAATATAACCATGATCATTGATTTTCGGTTCGATGGCATCCATGCTTTTACTGAACTTGGCTTTTGCGAAGATCATGTCATATTGACTGATTAGCTCGATATTGATCTTGATCGGTTTCAGCTGCTCGAAAACCGTGCCAGATAATGTGGCCAAAAGTTGATACTCTTCCATCGATTCTTCCGCTTTTAAACTAGCCAATTCTACATTCAACTTTGTCACCGTGGCAGGTTCCATGAACACGGTAGCCCCTTTTGCCGAAACTTCCACGATCGTTCCGGCCACTTGATTTTTATAAGAGGCTTTGATCGGGATTGTATAGCGATCATCTTTTTTACTGATGAAAAACTCCTGAATGAACTCTTTATTGGCCCCGCTCTTCAAGAACTTATTCAGCCGTTCCTCTATTTTACTTTCCGTCTTGATGATTTGGTTCCGAATCCGTTTCAGATCCTTGCTGGCTTCGGAAACGACGATATTTCCCTTTATGGTAAATTGGATCTCTTCCTCGATGCTCCTGAATTCTGTCATGGAGCGGGCGTAGGAATGCAGGGTAGGAGCAAAGAACTCTTTATCGGTCATGAATTTCTTGATATTCCTGCAGCCTCTTAAGAAGTCTGCTATCGCCACCAACTCAGCGGGCTCCAAAATCATTCCCTTTTCCAGTTTGTCGATATGGTAGCCCACATGGGAAATGCCCTTTAAGGGAATATGGCTTTCCGCATTCAGCAAATTCCTTGCCTCTGTCGTCTCGTTTAACCGATTTTTAACAACGTTCAAAATGCTGCTTGGCTTTAACTGATCCAATAATGCTTTTCCTAAACCACTTACACAATGGTTTTTCACCATTTCTTTCAGTTGTATATATTGTAGTTTTTCATATGTCATCAAATTCATATCATGATCCTCCTTGATTGAGTGTGCGATTTTCCTTAAATCCAAAAAATGCCCGCAAAAGTCCCCCTACCTTTACAAATGAACAAGCCATTTGAGTAGAAAGCTCCTGCGGGCACGGCCTTATAAGGACCTAAAATCGATAACAAATTCGGCAGATCTAAATAGACCTGCTTTCAACAAAAAAGCATGGTAGGACAAATCCCACCATGCTTTTCGTCGTAACACCTACATGTTACACGATTTATGGAAAAGGAAGCAGTCTTAAGGTAGGTATTCACAATGCAGAATTGCACTGTAAAAAAAAGGCATACTTAATGCACTGACCAAGCAGTGATTAAATACCTTATTCAACTAAATTAGTTGATACCTACTCCCGACATAAAACACCACACCTTTTCTTAGATTGGAATTAATATACCATATAAGTAATAAATAGTCAATGTTTTTTTCGTATTTTATAAAAGCATGTAAATCGGATATCATTTATTAAGAATTTAAAAAAGAGGAGATGCAATGGATATTTTCCAAGAACAAAAACCGCCACGGAGCATTTCCAGAGCTAACTAAACGTTATTGCAATAATGCTTCAGTCACACCCCTTTTCAGTGTCTGAATATTTACTTTAAAATTGGGGTATGTTATCCTTATATTAACATAAACTGAAAACAGCCCCATGCGCTAACATGAGGCTGACAACTAGCAAGAGTGGTTGGTCACAACTAACTTAATTAATCGTCAGAAGAAGAACCATTGCCATCTTGGGAGGATGAGTGGTTCTTTTTCCGTTTCTTGGCGAACACAGACAGGATAAGACTGGTTGCTACAGCAACAAATATCTCTTTCCCCATATCTGTAATTAAGTTCAATAAGAAATGAATCATGCGGTCACCTCCTTCCCCATCTATAATTAGATGGAAAAGCAAAACTGTGACCACCACTCTATCCTCAGTTGTCCCTCTATTTTATCATATCTTTCCCTTAATGGTAATTTTATGAAAAAAATACTGATAAAAAACGTGTATTCTTCCCCTTCTACTCTGGTGTAGATTAATTCCCTTTGTTTACAAGTGCCGCTAACAGCTGAACAACATCACCAAAGTAGGAAACCCTTTGATAAGCAATGACGAAAAGGCTTGCTGCAATAACGACTAATGAGACCGTTTTAATTAGCTCAAATTTCTATTGATTTTGTTCAGTCATAAGGAACATCTTGTGGTTATCCACTGGTCAATGTATAGACGTTTTAAAAGTACCTACATATCACTCTACTTTTTTCAATATCAAAGGTCGGGAAACTTATTCAAAAGTGGATTTATCGATTCCAATCATCTTTTTCCTGGTGATAGACCTTGTATGGGGATTAGGACGAGAAGGGGCAGTATAATCTTATTCAGCGTTATTTCAAACGGCATATATTTTTCATCCTGCTATCATTTTTCATTTTTTTATTAGCATTGGCAAAGGGGATTATCCATTGGATAATCCCCTTTGCGGTTTAAGCTTCATCATTCATTATGAGAGGGACTATTTTCCCTTCATTCACGTTGATCAATCCATGGTCGGTAATTTTCAGAGCCGGGCTGACAGGAAGCGATAAGGTGCTTAATGACATGATGACATTATAATGTTCGTAGCCTAACGATTTAAGTGCTTCTGTCAGATGCTGAACCTGTTCCGAAACGATGTCCATCGGCTCTTCGGAAAGAATGCCTCCAACAGGAAGTGGAATCATGGATAGGACCTCGCCATCTTCAACGCAACAGACTCCGCCTTGTTTCCTTATTACTTCGTTAGCGGCGATCAGCATATCCTGCTTATTATGGCCGATCACCAAAAGATTATGGTTATCATGCGAATACGTGGTGGCGACCGCTCCCCGCTTCAAAACATCCCCGGCGATCAACCCGTGCGCCCTGTTACCGTTTTTCCCGTACCGTTCGAATGTGGCGATTAAACCGTATGGGGTTTCCTCCCAGCATAATTCACCATTCTTCCCATTTAAGCTATCATGGGTTTCAGTCGTGAAAGTGGAACCATTCTGCACGTTGATGATTCGGCACTTGATGTGTTCATGATTATTTGAGATTGGGATGTTAAAATCGTTTTCAGTAAGTTCCGCAAGCTTCACACTTTGATAGAAATGCTCAGGAAATTGTCTTTCCTTCACTTCTTGCACATATGGACGTGAAGATTCATAAACGAGCTCACCTTTTTTGTATACTTGTTCAATATCAAATGTTTCCAAGTTGGATACAAGCAGGAAATCTGCTGCTTTTCCAGGTGCAATGGCGCCACGGTCATACATCCTCATCCGCTGTGCAGGTGTATAGGTGCATGCATAAATGGCTTTTTCCGGGGACATGCCCATTAGAATCGCTTTCTTCAAAAGGACATTCAGATGTCCTCTTGTTTGGAAAGAGTCGGTCATGACGTCATCGGTGACAAAGCAGAAATGCTCATCCACCTGCTTTTCCTTCAAGTAATTCATCACTTCTTCAGTCATTGATTTTTCTTGAATCTCAATGAACATTCCGGCAGCGATCCTCGCATCCATCCCTTCCACGGTCTGGTGTGTATGATCTGAATTCACTCCGGCATAAACAATCTTCTGCAAGTCCAAGTCGAGCAGCTTTGGAACGTGCCCCTCTATGATCAGATCTGGATAACGGGAACGGATATGTGACAAGATCTTATTTGTTTTGCAATCAGGGTCGGTTATGACCTCATAGTAATTCATGATCTCGCCGAGACATTTAATGTCCTCCGTTTGCATCAATTCATCTATATCATCTATTTCTATAGCACCGCCTGTTGTTTCCATCGATGTCGCAGGAACGGAACTCGGGATGGCATAAAACATATCCGCTACGCAATCTTTACTCGCTTTGATCATTTCCTTCACACCAGAAATCCCGAAAACATTAGCCATTTCATGCGGTTCCGGCACGATTGTGGTCACGCCATTCTTGATTAACCCGTAGGAAAACGTCGCAGGCGTCACCATCGTACTTTCAATGTGCAGATGGATATCGATCAGACCCGGGACCATATACTTACCTTGTCCATCGATGATTCTATCCGGCTCGAAGGCATCTAATTCCCGTTCTCCAATATAATAAAACTTTCCATCCTTGATGGCTGCATTTCCTTTAATAAATCTTTTAAAATAGCTGTTAAAAACATTGATATCTCTTACTAGCATATCCATTCGCATAACTTACCCTCCTAAGCTAGTCAACAAGCACCATCTGATTTCTCGGAATTTCAAGGATGATTTCCTGACCCGTCCGATAAGATTCCGTCATTTCCTTGTTCACAGTGAAATCACCTATTGGGGTTTCAACGACATATTGATAGCTTCTACCAAGGTACGTACTTACCTTAACCCTGCCAGATAAACTATTTTCCAGGACCGCTCCCATGTCCTCTTTTTCCCTGATTAGCAGATCGTCCGGCCTGATAGCACCTATTTTTCCACTCGCATTGGTCATCTGTGCATCCTTGTGCAGCACAAAAGAGTATCCTGATTTGTTCAGTTCAATTTTGTCTTCATGATCCGTCCGCTTATCAAATTCAATGAAGTTCTTAAAACCGATGAAGTCTGCGACAAATTTGGTTTGAGGATACTTGTAAATGGTGGCAGGATCACTAAGCTGCTCGATGATGCCTTTATTCATGATCGCTACCTGGTCTGATATGGAAAAACACTCTTCCTGATCATGGGAAACATATACCGTTGTAATCCCCAGTTCTTGTTGGATACGGCGAATTTCGACTCTCATATTCACTCTTAAATTCGCATCTAGATTACTCAAAGGCTCGTCAAATAATAAGATATCGGGTTCAATCACCAGCGCCCTGGCAATCGCAACCCGCTGCTTTTGCCCTCCGGAAAGCTCTTGGGGATATCTCTTTTCAAATCCTTTTAAATTAACGATTTCAAGTACATTCATTACCTTTTTTTCAATTTCACTTTTAGAATTCTTTCTAAGACGAAGACCGAATGCAATATTATCGAATATCGACAAATGCGGGAATAATGCATAGTTTTGGAACACAAAGCCAAAATTCCGCTTGTTAACGGGCACTTTCGTATAGTCCTTTTCCTTGAATAGAAACTTCCCTTCGTTCGCCTGTAAAAATCCGGCTATTAAACGCAGGGTCGTTGTTTTCCCACAGCCGCTGGGGCCAAGAAGGGATACCAGTTTCCCTTTTTCAATCTCAAGATTGAAATCTTTTAATATATTCTGTTTGTTATATGCTACAGAGATATCTTGTAAAGTGAATAAAGCCATCCATCATTACCTCCTTTATCGTTTTGTGAAATAAGTCAATCCCATGAGCCGTTCGACTATAAACATGAAGAATGCCGTTATGAACATGAGTAATACGGAAATGGCTGAAATCGTAGGATCGAAGTAGTTCTCTACATACGTCAGCATCTGTATCGGAAACGTACTCACCCCAGGACCTGTCATATAAACGGAAATGTCTACATTATTGAAGGATTCCAAAAAGGCGATCATGACTGCCGCTAGAATTCCTGATTTTATATTCGGGAGGACGACTGTAAAGAATGTGCCCAATTTACTTGCTCCAAGACTCTCCGCCGCCTCTTCAATGGAAAAGTCGAAATTTGTTAAGCTTGAAGAAATCACACGGATGATGAACGGAAGCATGATAACAGTATGTCCCACAAACAGAGCCGCATAAATCGGAAGCTGGTAAGTCCCCACAATATAACGTAAAAACGCAAAACCTAGTACGATACCCGGAATTAATATTGGAGAAACGAAAAATGCATTAATCACACTTTTCCCTTTGAAATCAAATCGGCTTAATGCATAGGCAGCCGGCACTCCCAGTAACAGTGCCAAAAGGTTGCCTCCCAATGAAACAAGGATGGACGTTTTAAAAGCGACCAAAAACATTTCCACATTAAAAATATTCTCGTACCATCTTAAAGAAAGCTCTTCTGGCGGGAACTTCAAAATATTTCCGCCTTCAAATGACGTAACGGATATGATAAGCAAAGGCCCTAGTAAAAAGAGAAACACCAGGAGAGTAAACAGGGCCAATCCTCGATTTTTTTCCTGCATACACCTCTACCCCTTTGGATTTAATTTTTTTGCCAAACCATTCATGATCGATATGATAAGAACTGTTACCGCAATCATGATGGTTGCGACAATCGATGCCACTTGCCATTCGTTCAATGTAATCGCATTTTGATATAGAAAGGTCGAAATGACCCGCTGTTTCCCACCTAGTAAAGCTGGCGTTGTATAAGCCGTGAAGCTCCCTACAAAAACAAGAATGCTGCCTATGACCAAACCTGGAACCGAAAGCGGAATGATCACTTTTGAAAACACTGCCAATCTTGATGCTCCAAGGCTCTCCGCCGCTTTTAATAAATCGGTCTCGATGTTTTCCATTACTCCCACCAACGTCACAATGATCAATGGCAAGAATAAATGGACCAATCCGATGATGATCGCAGTTGGCGTGTACAGAATATCAAGCGGTTGTTCAATAAGGCCCATGCCCATAAGCATTTTATTCACCACACCGTTTTTACCGATAATGACCATCCAGCTGAATGAGCGAACCACAGGGCTTGTTAATAGCGGGAAGATCGTCAGTAAAAGCATGATGGCTTTTTTTCTTTGTTTCAGTTTCGAAATATAATAAGCTGCTGGAAATCCTAATAGAATACAAATGATTGTCGTGAACAGACTCACCCTAAGAGTCGTTAGCAGAATTTCAATAAAGTATCGATCCTTGAAAAAATCGAGATATCCTTGTATGGAAAATCCGTTTTCAGTAAAAAATGTTGTTCCGATCGTTAATAGGATGGGAATGATCATGAAAATCGTCAAAAAAAGTAACCCTGGCAACAGCAACAGGTAAAGATAGCGTTTTTTCACCTCGGAACCCCCTGTTCGTATTATTTATGAATTGATTATGCGAATAAACAGGTCGAAAAACGCGTCCGCATTGACGTCTAGACAAACATGAACATTTGCTGGCTTCATCAGCCGATTTTGAAAGTCACAAACCATCTGTCCATCACAAAGCTCACTTTTTGTTTCAACATCCACATAATATTCTTCTCTAGTGACAAGATCTTCTTGCAGAGCGATAGCTACAGCTAATGGATCATGCATGGCACAAGCCCATATACCGTTACGTTCAAAATACCTTTTCCGATAATCGGATGTACTTTCTCTTATATAGTCAGAAAGTACATCGTTTTGAACCGATTCGATATGCTTTTCTCCCAATAGAACCTTTCTCGTGACATCAAGACCCACTTGCGTGATCGATTTGAACCCAGCCTGTAATACGATTTTGGCTGCTTCAGGATCAACATATGTGTTATATTCCGAGGTTGGCGTGACATTGCCAACCCCTTTTATAACTCCGCCCATAAAAATGACTTCTTTTACAAGTTTGGTGATTTGCGGACATTTTTTCACCGCTAGTGCCAGATTCGTAAGAGGTCCCGTCATGACAAGCGTTACTTCATCAGGAAAATTCAAAATGGAATTGATAATGAAATCAGCAGCAAAACCATCATCCGGCTTCTTTATGGATGGCACACCCTTCAAGGCTCCGCCAATCCCGTCTTCCCCATGGATCCGGTGTTCAAAAAAGGGGCTCCTTATTATTGGGCTATCTGCCCCCTTTATGACGGAAATGTCCTGTTCACCCAACAAATCCAATATTTTGCATGTATTCAGTGTGGCTGTATCGAGTGATACATTCCCGTTTACTGTTGTAATCGCCAACATGTCGAATTGACGGCTTTTAACAGCAAGAATGATCCCAATCGCATCATCTATTCCAGTATCCACATCAAGAATCATTTTTTTCTTCATCAATCACACCTCTTTACTTTCTTAGTGTGTAAGTTCACGATTCCAACGATCGATCCATTGTTTAGATTCTTCATTTACAAACTTCATGTCCAATACACGAAGGCTGTTAATGACGTCATCTCCATAGGTTAAGCCTTTCGCTTCCGTTTTTGAGAGCTTGACTTCCGTATTGACAGGAGAATCCACTTTCGCTTTCGCTGATTTTTCCTGAACTTCCTTGCTTAAGATGTAATTCATGAACTCCCCAGCCAATTCTTTTTGATCACTGGCTTTAACAATATTCACCGTATTCATGACTGCGTAGCCGCCTTCTTTTGGGGAAATGAACTTAGCATTAGGAACTGCTTCCTGTAAATCGCCAAAATACATTTCCATGATCGGGCCTGCTGCAATCTCCCCTTGTGAGAACATGTTTACGAACTCTGACGTTTGTCCATATTCTTTTACCGTATTCGGCATGATCTGTTTCATTTGAGCAAATGCTTTATCTTCATTGAACTCTTCACTTCCGCTTACTTTCGAAGCGGCATCCAAAAACATCGGTCCAGTTGTTGAAGTGATGGATGGGATCGTGATTTTACCCTTCAAATCCTTGCTCCAAAGATCTTTCCAAGAGGTAATCGGTTTACTCACTTCATCGGGATTATAGGCAATGCCAAATTGTGCAATGGTATAAGCTGGTCCAAAGTCAGCGCCGTTTGGTGCTTTTGCTTTGTCGTATATTTTATCAATATTCGGAATTTTACTATGGTCAACTTTCTCAAATAACCCTTCATCGATGCCCTGCTGTGCATAGTAGTCGGATAAATAGATAACATCCACATTGTTATTCGCTTGGCGTACCTTGTTCAAACGATCAGCATTATTTCCTGAATCAACGACAATCTCGACATTATGCTCTTTTTCAAATGGTTCGTAGACTTCCGGCCGGAAGAAATCATCGGCAAATCCCCACGTGGAAACGACTAATTTTGTTGGTTTTTCCTTTCCTTCCTCCTTTGAAGAGCATGCAGCTAAAACTAATGTGAAAAGCGATAACATCATTAATATTTTTTTCATCATCCAAACCTCCAATTTTATATTGTTTAAACTTTCCTTTTTACTGATATAAATGTAAAAAAAAGACAATCTTAAATAGAATTTAAATTCTACCCAAGATTGTCTTTTCTTTGTAAACAAAGATAAAACTTATCATTTGGCTCTCTTGTGGCGTTCCCTCCAGATAAATCCGAAGTGAAATCCATTTATATGATTATATAATTTTTTCCTTCAATACAATATTGGTGAATGCCAGCTGCGTCGCTGAGTCATAATCCCTCAGGACGGCTTCGATATCCCAATTCGTTTGCGTTTCCAGCTTTTGTTTCAGTTTCTTTTTATAAAGCAGGGACATATGAAAGTCAACCTCCTGCTTCAGGCTGGGAACTTCCCCTTCTAAAGCTTCAGAGCGCGGGGCACGCCGATGTTTGGCCTGAAATGTAATCACATTCTGTTCAACGGTAACCTTCAGCAGCGTCGTACCAAAGCCGAACAATTCCTTCGATACCTCATTATACATATGAGAAAGCAATTTCTTCGTTTCGTTAGAGTTTATCGGTAAGATGACTATCACCTGCCAAACTATCATTTGAGGTAATTATATATACTTTTTCTTAATTGCACAAGATAATATTCGGATTTCGCACAAAAAAAATGTTTTTTTTTATTAAAAAGTACATTTACTCACCAATTCACGAATTATAAAGATAAGTATATGAGGGTTTTATTATACTTATATAACTTTATATCCAAATCAGCACCCCCTATTATTCAATAGGAATTTTACTCTGAAGAAATCAATAAATAACTTATCAGCTTTAAGGATTTTTAGGGAATTCCTGTTTTGAAAACTTTTTCAGAGAAATAAGCGCAAGATTGAAAACAATTGATATAATCCTGTTTCGTATTGAAAACGCTATCATAGGGATTTAATATAGCTAGTATAGATCGACTAAAAATAGAGAGTATCAAAGGCTCGTTAAATAAGGGAGGAATTTTTATGAAGAAAGCTTTTGAGAAAGCGCAGCAGTTCGGAAAATCTTTTATGCTCCCGATTGCCGTTTTACCAGCGGCCGGTTTATTGCTGGGAATTGGTGGTGCGCTTTCTAATCCAAATACAGTAGAGGCCTATCCTTTTTTAGACTTTGCTTGGCTGCAGGCCATTTTCACAATCATGAGTTCTGCAGGAAGTATTGTATTCGGCAACTTGCCGGTTATTTTTGCCGTAGGTGTTGCAGTAGGATTGGCACGTTCGGATAAAGGAACCGCTGCACTGGCAGCCATGATTGGCTATTTCGTCATGAACAGTTCCATAAATGCACTGCTTCAAATAAACGGGGAACTTGCCAAAGAGAATTTGGCAGGTGCCGGACAGGGAATGGCGGTCGGGATCCAAACACTGGAGACTGGTGTGTTTGGCGGTATCGTAGTAGGTATCGTTGCCGCACTTTTGCACAATAAATATAATAAAATTCAGCTTCCGCAGGTGTTAGGATTTTTCGGTGGTTCCCGGTTCATTCCGATCATCGTTTCCTTCGCGTCCATCTTGGTTGGAGCCGTGCTTTTTATCGTATGGCCTTACTTCCAACTTTTCATAAACCAATTAGGTGCGCTGGTAACGAGCACAGGTACGATTGGGACTTTCTTTTACGGATTCATATTACGGATGCTCGGGCCGTTAGGGTTGCACCACATTTTCTACCTTCCCTTCTGGCAAACAGCTTTAGGCGGAACGATGGAGATTAAAGGGCAGATTGTTAGCGGGACCCAGAATATCTTCTTTGCGCAATTGGCCGATCCAACTACCGTCAAGTACTATGAGGGTGTTTCCCGGTTCATGTCCGGACGGTTCATCACGATGATGTTTGGTTTACCCGGCGCTGCACTGGCCATTTATCACTGCGCTAAACCTAAAAATAAGAAAATCGTGGCCGGTTTACTTCTTTCAGCTGCCTTAACATCTTTCTTAACAGGCATCACCGAACCGCTTGAATTCAGTTTCTTATTTGTCGCTCCAATCCTTTATGTTTTTCATGCCTTATTTGATGGACTTGCCTTCATGATGGCAGACATATTCAATATAACGATCGGTCAAACCTTTTCTGGAGGATTTATTGATTTTACTTTATTCGGGATACTCCAGGGTATCAGTAAAACCAATTGGGTGTATGTACTGCTTGTCGGCATACCATGGTTTTTCCTATACTACTTCACTTTTAAATTCTTGATCAGGAAGAAGAATTTAAAAGTGGTCGGACGCGAAGATGATGAACAGACCGCTGTTACACAAGTAACGGCATCAGAGAGAACCCAGACCATCGTCAATGGATTAGGCGGACAGGAAAATATCGATATAGTCGATTGTTGCGCAACTCGTCTGCGTGTCACGGTAAAGGATGAATCATTGGTAAAAGAGGACGTCATTAAACAAACCGGTTCAAAAGGCGTCGTAAAAAAAGGGAATGGCATTCAAATAGTTTACGGTCCCCAAGTAACGATCATCAAAAACGAAGTGGAAGAATTCTTGGGTCATTGAGAACATAGATAACGATAAGGACGTGTTAAACATGCAACAGGTGATTGATAAAATTAACAAAGGCTTAATTGTATCATGTCAAGCATTGGAGAATGAGCCGCTGCACAGCTCTTTTATTATGGGTCGCATGGCCATTGCTGCCAAAGAAGGCGGTGCAAAGTGCATTCGCGCAAACTCTGTAGCTGACATAATAGAAATCAAGAAAAATGTGGACCTTCCAGTCATAGGGATCATTAAACAGGTGTATGGACAAAACGATGTCTATATCACGCCCACCATGACCGAAATAGATGCATTGATGGAAACTAAAGCGGAAATCATAGCGACGGATGCTACAGCCCGGGTAAGACCGGATGGTAAAACGTTACATCAGTTCTATTGTGAAATAAGAGCAAAATATCCGGATGTATTACTAATGGCGGATGTATCTACCATTGAGGAAGCCGTATACGCTGACGATTTAGGATTCGATATTGTGGCCCCCACTTTATACGGCTATACGAACGAAACGATCGGCCAGAAAATATACCAGGATGACTATGCTCTGCTCAAAGAGATAGTACAAGCAGTGAAAAAAGCGAAAGTGATCGCTGAAGGGAACGTCATCACACCAGAAATCGCTCGCTCTGTTTTGGATATGAATGTCCATGCAGTAGTAGTGGGAGGTGCCATTACCAGACCTCAGCAAATCACTAAAAGATTCGTAGATGCTATCCAAAAATAGAAAATTGATAGGAATGAAAAGACCCAGACTGACAACAGTTTGGGTCTTTTTTATCTGGAGTCAAAGCTTCGATAATCCCAAACACTTCCGGAAGTGTTTGGGTCGTATTCAAGTTTCAGAAAATACCCATTCCATTTCCGGTTTTACAGTTACACAGTCAATATGAACATTTGATTTGATCGTGCCTCCAAAGGTATGGTTTGAACCGAAAGCAACATGAATCGTATTGTAGGCTTTTTCATCTTCCAAAATATTACCGGTTACTCTTGCGGCATGGTTTGTCCCGATTCCCAGCTCACAAAGTAATCTTCCATCTCCATTTCCAAGGAGTGAGAGTAATTTCTTCCCCGCTTCACCTGTTGCTTCGACAAGTCTGCCTTTTTGGAGCGTTAAAACAATCGGCTTTTCCAAAAGCCCAATTCCTGCAATTGAACCATTAATTTCAATTTGTCCTTCTGCTTCGCCTTCTACAGGGGCGATATAGGCTTCACCTGAAGGCAAGTTACCCGAAGCAGATTTTTCTTTGAAAACGCCAGTACTTGGAACACCTTTTCTCCCATGCAGCGGTATCACTAACAGGTTTTTTCCGGTTTTTATAATTAGTTTTTCAGCTTGTGATAATCTTTCCGTCATTGCTAATGTTTCTTTTTCCACTCGTTTATAATCTGCATTTATTGCCCCATGTAAAAACATATCTTCCGTAATTCCCGGCATTGTAATCACACCTATGCCGTGAAGGTTCGCGTTTTTCCGTGCTACTGTATGTGTTAATGAATGTTTTGTTAAACAAAAGACAATATCATGTTTCAGCATCTCATCAGAAGCTTCCTTCGGTGGCTCTTCGCCTGATTTCTTTCGATCTTCCATTTCATAAAAAGAAGCACTCCAACCGTTTGTTGATAAAGCATTCCTGAATTTCTTTGCTAATAAAGAGGTACTATAATCCGTTAATACTAAAATGGAATCAGATTTAGTGACATTTAAATTATTTGCCATGATATTTGCAACAATTGTGTGTAACTCGCTCATGCTTATTCACTCCCCATTTCTTTAAACATTTTTTTATTCATCATATAAACACTTGTAAACACAAACAACAATCCAAAGAGTATACCGCCGTTTACCTTTTCTTCAAGAAACAGAACACCTAATATAATGGTCATAATTGGCATTAAATAAGTAACCAACAATGCAAAAAGAGCCCCGCCTGATTTAAGTTAACCATACCCAAAACAATGAACAGTAAAAATGGTTTCAAATCATTGAAATGCTGAAAACTTTTCGGCTCAGCAAACATCATGAATATGCCAGAGTAAATACTGCCTACAAGCATTGTCATAAATGAAAGAGTGATAAGCGAACAATGCTTCAAATACTTCGCAGCACGGCAGACATGGAATAGAAACAAACTGCCACTAAAAGCAGTCCTGCTGGCCCAAAATGGAATGGAGAACTTCCATTCATCCCAGCTATCAATGTCGTGCAAATTCCACCGAAGCCAACCAGCACGCTCCATAATTCAAGTCAAGTAACAGGGACTTTAAAAATTAACACACTCAAAACAATCCCGAATATTGGACCTGATGCATTCAGAACCCCTCCGATAGTCGTATCGAAACCTTTTAAGCTTAAGCTCATGAAGACCCACGGAATTCCTGCACTTATTCATGTTATTAATAAGAGAGTAGGAACTCTTTGAAAGTCTTTTTTTTGATTTTTTCCATAACAAAAAAAGGTAATAAAGCCATCATTCCAAATAAACATCGATAAAACACAAGCGAAACGGGAAGAAAATCAAGGAGAAGCAATTTTGTGAAATAAAACGTTGACCCCCATAGAAGACTTAAAAGGAATAGAGCAGTGATAAGCATTTTTTCATCCTTCTCCTTAAGTTTAAGAAAAAGAGATCCGGAAAACCGGATCACCTCTACTATACATATTCTGCGACAATGCTTGCAGTTGATCGAAGGTTATCATTTCACTTTGATCTCACTAAATAGCTTATGCTTTAAAAAAATCAAGTAAAAATAAAAAACAAGAACTATGCCTTTAACACTTATGTTAATAGACATAGTTCTTCCGATAAATATTCAATATATGTTAAAGTTATCTACTCATTTATTTGTTATTCTCGATCGAAAAGAGAAGCACCCGCTATACCAGGCTTGGTCATCTCGTAAGGGTTTAGAATTAAATCTAATTCCTCTTCTGTTAACACATCATACTGTAAGCAAAGTTCGCGAACTGATTTGCCTTTTAAAATCGCTTCACGCGCAATACGTGAAACCACTTCATATCCAAGGTGAGGATTGACTGCTGTAATCACTCCAACACTTTGTTCGACATAATTTTTTAAATGTTCCTCATTCGCTTCAATACCTTCTAAACAATAATCCGTAAAGACATTGAACGCATTATTCATGATGCTAATTGATTGCAATAAATTGAATACAAGTACTGGCTCCATAACGTTTAATTCCAATTGACCTGCTTCTGACGCTAAGCAAATCGTATTATCATTCCCAATTACTTGGAAAGCAACTTGATTGATCAATTCCGGCATTACTGGATTTACTTTTCCAGGCATGATTGATGATCCTGGTTGACGTGCAGGAAGCATGATTTCCGCTAATCCAGCTCTTGGCCCTGAAGCCATCAAACGTAAATCATTAGCAATTTTAGACATATTCATCATACATACTTTCAATGCAGCGGACACTTCAGTATAAGCATCCGTATTTTGTGTTGCATCCACTAAATGTTCCGCACCCACAAGTGGCAATTCACTAATTTCAGCTAAATAAATAACCACATTTTCGATGTAACGTGGATCTGCATTTAATCCAGTTCCAACCGCTGTTGCTCCCATATTCACTTCATATAAATGTTGACGTGATTGACTTATTCTCTTAATATCTCGCTCTACCACGCGACTATATGCCTCAAATTCTTGGCCGAGACGAATTGGCACTGCATCCTGAAGATGCGTACGGCCCATTTTGATAACATGATCAAATTGTTTTGCTTTTGCCTTGAAAACCGAACTCATCTTTGTCATTGACTGAATTAACTGCTCTAGCAGTCGAAGTGTTGATATATGAATAGCGGTTGGAAATACGTCATTAGTCGACTGCGACATGTTAACGTGGCTGTTTGGACTAAGTTTTGCATAGTTACCTTTTTCGTGTCCCATTAATTCTAAAGCTCGGTTGGCAACGATTTCATTAATGTTCATATTCATCGAAGTACCAGCGCCACCTTGAATTGGATCAACGATGAAATATTCATGCCACTTTCCATCGATCACTTCATCTGAAGCTTTAACGATGCCTTTTCCAATTCCTTCATACAAACGTTTTGTGTCCATATTTGCTAAAGCGGCCGCTTTTTTTATCATGGCTAATGCACGAATCATTTCCTCATTGACTTTGTAACCTGTAATCGGAAAGTTTTCTACAGCGCGTAAAGTTTGTATTCCATAATAAACATCTGATGGAATTTCCTTTTCACCAAGAAAGTCTTTCTCAATTCTGCATGTTCTCTCGTCTATCATCATTTCCCCAGTTCCCCCATGTTTTAATATTTCTGTAATAGGTGTTTCCTCATTCCTTCATCTTATGTGAATCCCATTTTTTGCAGAATATCACCTTCCGTTTAGGATCGATTGGCACCGTATTTCTATTTTTGGAACGAATATTGACATGCTCATCGCCCCAAGTCCTCTAATATCATATAGTAATGACAACAAATATTCCATACCCGGCCAACTTATTCTATTTCCCAAAATGTAT
Organism: Peribacillus sp. NPDC060253; assembly: GCF_042727425.1. Lineage (NCBI taxonomy): Bacteria > Bacillati > Bacillota > Bacilli > Caryophanales > Bacillaceae > Peribacillus > Peribacillus sp. NPDC060253. The sequence continues at coordinate 37,288 of NZ_JBHXAS010000022.1, read as the reverse complement.
CACTGTGAAATGATATACCATCACTACCTTAACTTTCAATTATTTGGCTTTAGTTCCGGGGTACATTATCCAAAGCAACATCAGTGAAGCATCTAAACTCTACTTCCTTATTCTTTGGTAAATGAACAATCTAATTATACTCCATTTTCTATTAATATATAGGAGCAATATAAAGGTAAATTAATATATAGAAGCAATAAAAAGGTAAATTTATTCTTAACACGAGTCTTGGCTTTTCGTTCTCAATTTCATGCTACACCTTGTATCGTTAGTTCATCTGATATTGAAAACAAGCCCCTTTTTTTTCCAAAATGAAACCCCTGCCATAAAAGTCAACATCCATGTTTGATCATGATCCTTTTTACACTGTCTACATTGGGATAATATCATAGCAGCTGTTTAAAAGATCTTTTTTTCAATTTTTTTCTGTTGCACCCTTCCATTCATGTTAAACAAATCGGTTATTGACGTCCCTAATGGATACATTAAACTAAGGAAGGGATACTTTAAGAAATTTGAAATGGGTGATCAGATGGAATATCTAGCAGAAAACCTCATATATGGCATTGAGTGCAGTATGGGTAAATTCACCAAAACAGAAGAAGAACTAGCCAAATATATTCTAGAACGCCCTGAAGAAGTTAGTTCGTTAACCATTAGTCAAATAGCTAAAAAGCTTCATATTTCGCCAGCAACGATTACACGTTTTTGCCAAAAATTAGCTTTTTCTGGATTTAATGAATTTAGGCATGAGTTAAAGAGGTTCGTGGATCTCCGAAATACACCGATACATATGAAGAACATCATGCAGGTGGATTATTTCGCTAAACTTTATCAAGATCACTTAGGGATCATTGATCATACCTTTCATATAACAATATATGACGATATCCAAAAAGCGGTATCCTTCCTTACACAGGCATCGAAGATACATGTTTATGGAATAGGGAGTTCAGGTATAGCCGCCCATGAATTTAAATCCAAATTTTTCAGAATCGGCTTACCTGTCGAAGCTATTACGGATCCCCACCAGTCCATGATGGATGCGGCTTTATGTAACAAGGATAGCGTTGTTGTCGGCATTTCCATTTCCGGAGCAACAAAAGAAGTAATTCGCGCAGTTAAAATCGCTAAGAAACAAGGCTCGCTCATCTTGGTATTTACAGGCGATAAAAACTCAGAGCTCTCACTTCTGGGTGACATATCACTATTGGTCACGAGCAAAAATAGCATGCATATGGGACAGAACATCTCTCCTCTTCTTCCGCTCTTATTACTTTTTGATTTACTATATACAGAGTTAGTCGCAAAAGATTATAAAAACAGGATAAGCATTAGAGAAAAGACTTTAAAGGTATTAACCGAGAACGACTGACTTTTGGCCGATCCGTTAAAAAAAGTACATGTTCTCACCAATACACGAATTATACAAAATCCATTGGTTATTTTTTGAGATTTTATTTACAACTGCACACAGGTAAAATCACCCAAAATATGGATTCACCCTTCTTATATTCTTATAAAAGCGACTCCCCCACAGCGCCCGTACAACTACAGATTTAAGATTGGCGGAAAATGGGGCAAATCCATTGTTGGTGATATGATGGTAGGGCTGGAAGTTATCAGTTTGTTTTTTTAGCTGAACCTGACCGAAAGTCATTTTCATTATTCATCATAAAAAAACTGCATCTCCAATTGGTTAGATGTTACTAACAATTGGGGTGCAGTTCACTTTAAGAGACGTCTTTTTTTATGTTCCTTTTAAACTAAATTCCTTATTACTGGCATGGAACTTTCTTGGAGGCTCTCGGAAAGAAGACAATACGCAACTACTTTATTCTTGTACTGTTTGACTACATCCACGTGGTCGTTGTAAATATACACAAATAATCTAACATCGTTTTTTCCTTTTTTAGTATCAATTGTTATTGGAATCCCACTGTTCTCTGGATGTAAAAACAATTTCTCGTTCCCTGGGAATATATGATTTTTTTTCAGAAACTTTGCTTCGTTAAAATAATTAATTACTTGAATTTTGTCTTCACCTTCCAAACGTTTTCCATCAAAGGTTACGATTGCATTCGCGTCACTAATTTCTGAATGTATTTTAAATTTACTCATCATCCAATTCACTGCATCGGTTGGAAGACAGGTAACTAATAATTTAAGCAAACTTAAGATAATTGTTAAAATCAAAACAGGCAATGTCATATTTGATCATCTCCGCTACGTTATTATTTAATTATTAAATGAAAGAGGCGGTCAGTTTTACTTTGAAGTGACCGTTCTATTAACGTTTCATTTTTGGTGAAAAGTTGTACTTGAAGGAGGGCACAAAACATAATCAAACTCAATCAATATATTTTTTCGTTTAACTTTTTTATCCTTAAATGACAAAATTCTCATTTGATTGTTCACACAGCTTACAAAGGTGATTTTTTTCACGTATCTATCAGATTCTTTTCGTTCACATTTTTGCCATATTCGTGAATAAATTCACAATTTTTCACAAATAGAGTATGGTATTGTAAATCACTCGAACAAGACATGACCTTTATACAATTACGCCTATTGTTCTGTACATTTTGATATTATAATAATCATTCAAGTGGTATCTTAGGCTAATTTTATGACGAAGTAAATGATGCCCACAGTTAATACTAGGGCAAGACCAATATAAATATAACTAAGGTTCAACAAATTCCCTCTCGTTGCAGCAGAATAATCACTATCACTCTTTCCCGTTAACGAAAGGGTACCAACCAGAGCAACTAAACTAATGGCTACTACTAATATTACACTTATCGTCATGATTCAACGCCTCCCAGTATTATCTATTTCCTTGAACCATTTCAAATTATTCCGCTTCTCATCGTAGTGTAACTACATAAAAAATCGTTCCCCATTTGCATGTCAATATTAAATTGTCCAGGTAGATCGCTCTTCGTTTTTTACTGAGTAAATATATTAGAATAAGCCTACTTCTCTATAATAAAAGAACAACCAATTTTAGGACCATCCAATCAAGTGAAATTTCCCCCATCCACTTGTTGAATTCTTTCGTTAATATACATAGAAAAGTGCAAAGCGCCACTGAAGAAATGGCTAAGATACCACGTATAGTAAGAACTCAGACCTAACTTACTTCATCGAAAAGGACAAAAGGAGTTTGGAAAACGTAACTTTTATCAAATGATGATCCTAAAAACAACACCTTCAACTCCTCGGGTATGGCACCTATCTAAAGTTTATAAATAGTTGATTGGAGAGGAAGGTGCGAGACTCCTGCGGGAAAGCGCTTCTACGGGAGACCCCGCAGGCGTAAGCCGAGGAGGCTCCCGGACCGCCCGCGGAAAGTGAGTGCCTGGAGTGGAAATCAACGTCTAAATTGTACAAGCCATAAAAAAACACCCCGTAAATGTTAGTTTGGTGTCTAACATTTACGGGGCAGTTCAACTTGATTTTCATCCACTGCAGTTTGGAATCATGACTTTGTCATGATTCTCTCTTGTGAATATTAAAGCATATGATTATAAACTTTGTAGAGCCTCTGCAAACCTTTTGATGCCTTCGTGAATGGAATCCTCATTTTCCCTTGCAAAAGTAAAGCGTACGTATTCCTTATTCGTACCTAGTGTTGAACCAGGAACGTATATGACTCCTCTTTTGATAGATTCCTCCAGTAACTTCATTTCGTTCAATGGCACTTTCAGCTTACACCACAAATGAATTCCACCATTTGGCGAATAATAATCAACTTTTTTTTGCAGGAATTGTTGAAGACTCGAAACCATTGCATCCCTTCTTTTTTCCAGTTGCCCCCTTAAGTAGGCAATATGGGCAGGAAAATACTCTGAATCCAAAAAATCGTTTGCTATCCATTGAGTGAATGAGCCGTGACCGAAGTCAACCTGCTGCTTAGCATCAGATAGTCTCCCTATAACTGGTTTTGGTCCTATAATCCACCCAATTCTTAAACCGGATGCAACAATTTTTGACAAAGAGCTTATATATAAAACATTTCCGTTGTTGTCCATCGATTTTAGAGTGGAAATTTCTTCCCCAGCAAAGGAAGTTAAACTATAAGGATCGTCTTCTATGACCGGTATTCCATATTCGGATGAAAGTTCAAGAATCCTTTTACGACGGTTGATATGAAGGACAGTTCCTGTAGGATTTTGAAATACAGGGTTCAAAAAAATCATCCTGATCCGATGTTTTTTATGGAGTTCCAGTAAATCCTCTGGGTTGATGCCATCCTTATCAACTGGTAAAGGAAAAATTTTTAGCCGCGCGGATTGAAAGATGGGAAGGTTGTAACTATATGATGGATCTTCCAATACAACGGCATCTCCTGGCTTTAACAAGCATTGGACCACCAGATGTATGGCTTGCTGTGCACCAGAAGTAATGAGTATAGAAGATGGATGCGTGTCAATTCTCCTATACTGTTTAACATGATTGGTTATCGTTTCCCTTAAAACCGCATTGCCTTGAGGGTGATCATAACCTAGGCTACCAATGAAGGACCTATTAGAAATGATTTCACGCAAGGATTGGACTGGAAATAAGTCTTCTGAAAGCTCCCCACTAGCTAAGTTAATAAGGTTATGCCCTTCCGTCTCTTTACGTATTCTTTGGGTTACTGGCATATTGGGCAAAAAAGAACCCGCTTCGATATATCTATTCCAACTAGGTATACGTTTACGAGTAATTCCCCAAATATCCTTGCTGATCATCGTTCCGCTTCCTTTTTTTCGTTCAACTAGCCCATTTGCTTCCAATTCATCATAAGCCGCAACAACTGTGCTTCTATTAACTCCCAGTTCACTTGCCAAGAAGCGTTCAGACGGTAGCGGCTTATCCAATAAAAATGTTCCATCAGCAATGCCACTCTCGATGTAAGCTGCTATTTGTTTATATAAAGGCTTCTTGGATTTTCTGTCAGTTTCCCATTCCATAAGCTACATCCTTTAAAATGTTTAGTTAAAAGCGTACTAAATTATTAACGTTATATACTTATCCATTCCCAAAAGTAGTAAAAGCTTTTATTCCAGTATAATCTTCAGCCGAGATTATTGCACTCTTAGGATAGAAGCTGTACTACAAAATAAAAACGAAAGCCTCCATTTCTTAAATGAAATGGAGGCTTTCGTTTCATCTTTTTCAACCATGCAGACTCCCCTTCAGCCAAGGGCGATCCCGATAGTATCCGATCGGGATTTGGATTAAACTCGTTTTCCCTTGAATACCTCCCAGTTTGTAAAGTTCATCACTACTATTCACATCAAACCCGAGCAGGGGATGCCCGTTCATTCCAAGAGCTGACGCCGCTATCAGTAAGCGCTGGACAAGCATCCCGGCCTCCATTTGCTGGATACGGTATCCTCTATATCCAAGTTGCGTTTTGAAATAATCCTGATCACCAACTACATGTAAGCAAATCGGTACTTGCTGAAAATTCATGATATCCAGGGACAATCCGTATTGCAGGTGGAGCCGATGATCACCTGGTTGTATCAGTCGTAATGAATGTGTCGTGCTGTCATAATGGTAGGCACCATCTTGAATGTCTTCCACATTATACAAACAAGCATATAAGGAGACGCGATCTACATGGTTTTCATTTGTTTCATCCAAATCATTTCGATACGAGAACGAAGCTGTTGCCTCTTGCAGGAGAGCCGCCAGTTTTACTTGACTTACCTTTCCTAAAATGAAGTCCATTTCAGGTGAAAACCGCTTTTTGCAAACAGAAGCAAAATCATAGGACAATCGCTTCACGATAGGAAGAGCGATCGTATGTCCTTCGCACTCCTCCCCTTTCTTAGTATGGATCGGCCGAAATGATCGGGTGGATTCGATCATGGAAGCTTCATTCATTTTAATTAACATCGGATACTCCCTGATCCTCTGCGACCGTACATAATGTTTTGGATGGATATCCGTCAATTCCCGGCACAATTGTGTCGAAGTGACAGGTCCGTCTATCATCTTTTCTTCCGTACACCAATTTGCAAGTTCTTCCGATAAGGGAATCACCGCATACGTGCTCTCTTCCTCTTCCGATAACCCAAGCAGATGATTGATGGCCCGATCAAGGAATTGGAAGTACACCTCAGATGCGATTCCAAACCGTTTAGCCCCTTCGAGTAACTGCCCTATGAGTACGCCCGCGTCCAGCCCTTGCAGACGATATGAAAAATTATTATATTTGTAGAAGTTTTTCCAAAACATCGTCGATACAAAAACCATGCCAAAACAAGCGGACACATCACAGCGATCACCAAGGGCCATGGTTAAATATGAATCAAAATCCCCTTCTCGCAACAACACCAACTGATGGTGTGCCGCATCATAATGGTAAACGCCAGCAGGCACTTCCTCCATCTTCAAATACACGTACAATTCACTGGGATACAACCCTCCCCCTGAAGGCGGAAAACGCCGGAATGATTGCATAAGGTCCTCTTGATCGGTGGACCTCAAAGACTGACTGATTTGGGTAAGGCCATATGCATACCATAGAAAATGGCCGATTCCTTTGAGGTCGTGTTTTGTGGGGATGCTGGCCCCTTCAATCGTCAGCGGCACCTCCAGTGACAATGGAAATGCGGGCAAGTCACGGTAAAGCTTATACGTAAGCGGTGCATCATCCCAATCCACTTTCCAATCCTGCGGACTGGCCTTTTCGATGTCAAAATGCAAATTGTGCAGAAATGCCTCTAGCCTCATCCTCCTACCTCCTAAGTCACCGCTTATGGAAACGGATGCGGATGCGGATTGAGCTGGTCGAATTCAAGCGGCTTTTTTGCATATCCGAGTTCCATTGGAACCCTCAGAATCCTCTCAAGCCCTGTTACGCGGGTAAGATGATGGCCGAATGTCATCGGCAGCATTCCCGGAATCAGCACTTTCACGCAATGTAATCCATTTCGTTCAATTTCCGGTGTCGTTTGGTCCACCACAATTACCTCTAGTTTCAATCGACGAAACTCTTGAAGAATGTCTTGCAGATCATCGGTCAAGTCCGAATGCATCACCCTTTTCTCGAATTCTTCATCAAACGTTCGCATTGGACGGTCATCATCCAGCAGAAACTGCAGTCGCTCTTCCGATTGCGGTAGACCGTATAGCATGCCATGATCATCCATCTTCGTTACCAGTGAGGAATCATGCAGCATTTTTACAAACTCCTCCTGGTTTTCTTCCAATTTATCGTCAAGGGTCAGCATCATGCCTGCCAACTCGAAAACCGCGCTTTTCACCGCCCGGATCGGGTCCAGATGCGCCCCGGCTGCACATATGATATTCAACCCTTTTTGTTTCCTGTTTTTTGCCAATGCCCAAACACTCGGTATACCATGTTCCATTGTGGAATTAAACAAATGGATATCATATCCCGCCACAGCCCTTGCCCTGTCAATCATCAACTCCAGCTCTTTATCATTTGCAGATTTTGGGTCAAGCCGTGTGAGGGGCAGCTGCGCGTACCATGTCAATAGAAACGAATCACGTTCCACCACTTCCATGATGCCGTAGAAAATGGACTCCTCCAAACTTCCCCCTAAAGCGCAACCATTGGAGGTTTCATAGACAAACCCATCTCCGCAGCCCAAGCTGTAATAGGAAAGCAATTCTGGAACGAGGATCGGACGCTCTTGCAAAAATGAGTGGCCCCAGACCCAATCTATCGAGCGGTCAGGGTTAAACGGTCGAAACGGGAAATTCGGCTGTGCATAATGTTCCTTCGAGTGTACTCCTATTTTGATGGGATTCAGTGCTTGATCCTTCAGGTTGTTGTAGCTGTCATGCATGACTGTACGTTTCCCACGGGGCTCCATTCCGCAATATCTTTCCAGGCCCTCCAATATGGCTGTCATTTCACTTGCGGCATATGAAAGAGTCCGGCCTGCCGTCCCCTCATCTCCTATGAGCAAAGGTAAATTAACACTTACATCGGCAAATGGCGGTACAAGGTCTATCATTTTATTATTCAAGAATCCCGTGCGATGATCCAAATAATCCTGGGCCAGAACTTTATTTAAATCTTCCATTGAACGGGTTCGATAACTTTCAGGACTGATTTTCGGACTTGGCTTTAACGAAATCCTTGCGCGTTCCTTCGAGTCATCCGGTAATTGACTGCACACTGGACACAATGGATCAGGTAAAAACGAATGCCACGAACCATTCAGCGTTTTCAGGTTGATTAATGATATACGCCCTTCCGAACGGGCCCGATCTCCTTTCATCACCTTCCTTACCTCTGCCCCAATCAGGTGAGCCATCTGTAAAAGGCCAGTGCGCGAAGCCGCCACATCACGCTGAATCCCTCCATTTTCTTCCAGCTGCTTGCGGATTCCCAACATTTCTTGACGATCACGTCCTGCCATGAGATGCCTAAGGTCTGCACACTGCGAGCACCCCAGAGTATCCGCACGTACCAGCGGACCGACCACTCCTTCTCCAAATGATACGAACCCTCGCAGCCAAGGAATGCCTGTTGGCCTTAACAACTCCTCCGCCTTTTGATGGACAGCAGGATTCCAAGCATCTTGCAGCACGAGGACCAAAGCAGTCGTTTGTGGGATTCCTGCCTCGAAATCGGATTGGCGATTGACTTGATATTGGCCGGACAAGTCTCCTGAAACATGGTCAGCCAACACTCCTTCCCCGACAACCAATACGTCAGCTTTCACCCTGTTTCCTCCTCTCGCAAAAACACCCCAAATACCCCTGCCAGTTCTTCTTTCAAGTAAGGTTCCAGTTCTAATTCAAAAACGAACATTTGCTTCTTGTTCTTCTCCAAGACATGCATGGCGGACTGCAATATCTCAGAATTCGCTGTAACCTCGCATGAAGGAATCACAAGGTTTTGCAGGACCTTTACTTCAGGCGAAACCAATAAATCTGGAGCTGTGAGGCAAACGGTCTGATTTTGGACTTTCATAACGGCCTTTTGTAAGGCGTTCCGTAATGCGATGGTTACATTCAACCCAACAGCCCCAGACCAGCCGTCACTTGTACCGACCCATACCACGGGGAACCCGGACACATTCTTACCCAGCCCGATGATCGGTTCACCTTGCAGCCGGGTCAACGCTTGTATATAGTACTGGCAGCGTTCATCTTCCACTGTCCCCAACTGCACCGACACAAGATCCTCTTGACCGAATTGTCGTTTTCCAAACTCTGCATCCAAAATGCCCTGCAACCCACGGCAAACACATTCAACAAATGTTTCCCCTGCTCCAACACCAATCGATTCCTTTATTTCCCCTGCATCGGGAAGCGAAGGAAGAGTCGACATGAGCTGGCTGAGTGTTCGGGTTACATACGCTTCGACCCCTGCAAGACCGGCCTCCCTCCTTGCTTCCTCATGAGTCAGTTCCGAACGGATAATATCAGGCAGAAGTTCTGCTGGACCGTTAGACAACGGATCAACAACCTGAATGCGGCATTGAGCCAACGGCAGCTGTTTTAAATCTCCCTCTTCCCAAGTATGAAAGATTCCAGATTGCCTTGATGTCAACCGGCTGAAATGCAAAAACACCTTACCAGGCTCACCCCTGCCTGATTTTTGTTCGAGCCGCTGATCAACATCATGAATCCATTTAGCAGTCCCTTGACCCGTGACCCTCGGGTGAGGAAGGAACGGGTACCAGCTCCCCTCCAATGTTTCCATATTCAACAGATAGAATTGATTGTCTTGTTCTGCTGTAGTAACACCTGTAGCCTTCTTAAACCACTCGAATACCATTATATTGGCTAACATAGCTCCTGCCGTGGAGGAATAAGGGCCCTGATTTTTTTCCAGCACAGTTTGATGTAAACGATGCCATGCCGACTCCCAGCACCCCTTGGATTCCGGATGGACAAGAGGACCTGCCAATCCAACTTGATTGATAATCAATGCAGGGAACAGTACCTTTTTCCCTTTCCTGCAAACCGAATGAAGTTCTCTTAATTCCTCTATATCTCCCTCCTGTGACACATATAATATCGAATCAAATGGCCTTACAATTTCCTCCCAATCCCTTTCATCGCCCTTTAGCATGACCTCCACAACCGCTGCCTCTTCGTCCGTTTTATGAACATTAGAAACAATTTCCTTTAATCTTTGTCTATTGGTCGGCACCGTGTCCGTAATTAGGATGTGGAATGTGGGAAGTCCTGATTCCATCAACGATGACACCAATGAAAGGAACAACGGTCCAGAGCCTATTGCCAACGCCTTCCCCTTTCGATAAGCTTGAAAACGGTGTGCCCCTGAATCGCCGAAACTGTCCAGGAACTCAATTTGGGACGCATAGTGTTCAAGAACCTGATCCCCCAATTGATGAGGACTGTCCTGACTTACATCCCGAACAAAACCATTTTTGTACAAAACTTCGGCAATTTCCATCACGCGGTTCCGATATGGACCTGGCAATCCATCTGTTAATTCACTTAACGTATGGTCCCCGTTGAACATCGGCAATAACTTTTCAATCCACTGGACGATCGTGCTGCCCTCCATATGGAACGAACTTATGTTATTCCGGAAATACACACCTCTGTTTGGTTCAGGGAGAAAAAAAGTGTCCCTTTTCACTTTCAGACGCATAGAAGGGGTCAAATTTCCCATTCTGCTCCTCCTAACCCGAAGCTGTTCTAAGTCCTGCTTTATCACTTCACTTTTATCCTATGTACGACAATTTGTCTCTTATGTCTATTGCAATAAGAAAAGTCCCTGCACATGCAGGGACTTTTGTTTAGAAGACCTGAATCCTTAATGGCCGCAACGTCCACAACGACCGCCGCACCCTCCGCAGCGTCCGCATCCACCACAACGACCGCAGCCACCGCAACCAAAGCAGCCAAAGCATAAGAAACAGCCAAAACAACCAAAGCCACCACCCACACCAATGAATTGTCGAGACGAATCATCCAAATTGTACTGGTTTTGCTCCCAAGGAACTGGCTGACTCACCTGAAAATTGTCTACATTCAACATTTGAAGTTGATTTTGGAACTCATTCATTTATATTACCTCCGTATATTCATTAATAATGTGACGCCTAATAGCAAAAAGAGAAACAGAAGAAAAGTAGTCCGGGAATCCACACCATGTCATGCACTCCCTTCAACAAAATATGTAAGGCTAGTGGGGATTGCCACTGATTCAAAAGCCTATTTTCCATAGAATTAAAAGATAAATGAAAAAACAAAAAACCAGAAGGTTATATCCTTCCGGTTTTCATGTTCTACTCTTATTGATAGTACAAGTTCATTAGCTTCTTCTTTTTCCTTATTTCAATGGTGGATTATTATATGTACACACATCGATCAGGTAAATGGAACATACCCTTAATTCTGTTGCGGTTCATACTGCTTCCAGTTTACCGATTTTTCCAGCACTATGGATATCAATACTCCCATAATGAGCCCATTCGTTAAAAAGGGCCGTAAAAGCATGGGAACGCCCGCAAATGCGGTGGGCAAGATGTTCATCAAACTCACTCCGATCAATACGGGTACGGCAAGCCTAAATATCGTGTCCGAAGTAAAATGCTCATCCTTGACGCTATTGAAAGCCGTTCCAAACAGTTGAAGATAAGCAACAAACAATACAGCATTCCCGACGGTTATTGGCATGGTAGCAAGGAAAGAGATTAAAGGAGGAAGCAATCCAATTATGGTCAACAGCGTGCCTCCCAATAAAAACGGCCTTCGCTCATAGATTTGCGTACTTTGCAAAAATCCGATGGATGAGGTAAAAGGCGTGTATGGAACAAGGCCAAGTACCGGAGCGAAAATGGTAAAACCACCAGTCATAAATAAAGAATTTCGATACTGCTTGTGTTCAGCTTCATCACCGATTAATTCCGATGCGGCCTGAATGGAAGCGAACGTATTGCACAAATTCAGTAATCCTGCAAAAAAGGAAATCGCTATTATCCCGAATTCCAAGTTTGGAGCACCTAATGGGAAAAATGAAAAAGCGGCACCCGTAGTGCCCATTTCTCCCCCCGCATCCGGAAATAGCAGCGCGTAAAAAATCCATCCCACGATAATCCCGATCAATATGGAGAAATTGCTTATGGTCCTTGGGCCTTTTAGTTTTAATATACTTACTAATAAGACAATCCCCAATGATAGAAAACTGACCGGGATGTTAATTTCCCCATTCTCCGTAATTCCCAGCATCCCCTTAAAAAAAACGAAAATGAGCTGAAACGTCAGAAGGAATAAGTAAACGGTCATGACCATCGGGGTGAAAATCTTCTGGACGTAAGAAATCAGGTTGAAGGCAGAAATAATCAGGGTCACGATACCTGCTGCAATGAGGCCGGTAGCTATCCCCCCTCCTATTTCAGCATAACCGAGCCCTATCGATGGTGCAGATAATCCTAAGTTCAACATCACTCCCCACAATAAACCAGAGTGACCTTCCATAATTGGATACTTATGCCCTTTCCAACCTTGGATGACACAAGCGATCCCAGTGAATATAAGCGAGCTTCTCATGGTCATTTCCGTGACATTGGAAGGAAGATCAAATGCTGCTCCAATCGATATCGGCACTACTACCGTATTTGCAAAAATAAAAAACAACCATTGAAAAGAAGAAAATAGAGTCACAGATGATCCCCAGCTTTTCATAGTTTCCATCTCCTTTGAACATGATGCTTTTCAAGCTTATGGTGAATACAGGATTCCTTCCATCGCCTTCCCCTTAAGCGAAGGCGCAGGACAATACCCATGTTAATAAGACGCTTCCCCCTGATCATCATGCTAGCAATATTTTAATAGTAACCGCTATCATGCATGGAATCTATGGGAAGCAAGGAATTAAAGAATGATTGTTACCAGCCCTTTTTTGAATCGAATTCATTTTATCTCTTTAAAGTGTATAGGGCAATAACGATAATGACATGGGAGGGAAATCCTTAACCAATATAGCAAAAAATAAAAATGACTTCCCCAGCATATAACACAAATTAGTAAAAGTACAAGAGAACGGAAAATGATGAACAGCCAGCTTTCCAAGCCTTACATTGACCAAAACGAAAAAGGAAATCCGGAAGTATCCAGAGATCCTTTTGGGGTTAACCTTACAAGTCAATTGACTGCTTTTGTTTACTCAGTGAACCGGAAACGATGTTTCCCTTGTAAATGACCGCTTTACGCCCAGAACGCCTGGCAACTGCTTCAGCAGAACAGCTGGCGTCAATTAACACTAGGCTTGCAGCATCCCCCACCTTTGGCCATACCTGGTTACCATTTTCATCTAATGGGGTTTTTCCGCCAGTTATATGCCTTAGTGTTTGGGATAGGGAGACTTCATCAACCCATTTGAAACGTTCTGCCAGCCTGCCAGCTCTCTCTAAAATATCACCATTCCCGAGTGGTGACCATAAATCAAAGATATTATCATTACCTACAGATACCTCAACCCCTCTTTCATGTAATAAATCAACAGGGGGCATTTGTCTGTTAATCGGGACGCTGGTGACAATGGAAATCCCTGCATCCCTAAGAATGTCAGCCAGCTCATAGGCTTCTTCTTTGGATACATCTCCGATACCAAATGCATGGCTTACAGCTACCTTACCTTCCCAGCCTGCTTGCTTAGTTAGAGCTGCCAAACGTTTCATCGTGAACGTACCCAGGTGGCCAGGGTCATGTAAATGCAGGTCAACATCGGCATTCGCTTCCACTGCTAAATCCATCAATTGTACCAGGGATGCTTCAATATCGTTATCGATTGTGGCTGGATCAACTGCCCCTACGATTCCTGCTCCGTTTCGCAATGCCTCTCTGACAAGCTTTGTAGAATCAGACCGTAACAATCCGTGCTGTGCAAATGCGACTATCTCTGAACTTAGTCTATTAGAATAACCAGCAAGCGCCTGTTGTACTTGTTCTAAGTTTTGCAATCTCACTTCCGGGTAGATATCAACGTGAGTCCGTACATGAGTGGAGCCCGAAGCTAAAAGTATTTCCAGTAAAGATTCAGCACGTTTACGTGTGCTGCTTCCAATAGTAGGAAGCACCTTCTTCTCATTTTCAAAACGTTCAGTGACACTTGATGAAGGAGTGCACGCTCTCCATACATCTCCCATCAAGGTCTTGTCAAGATGTACATGCTTTTCAATGAATGAAGGAAGCACCAGCAATCCTTTTGCGTCTTCCCATGGTACATCGGTAGAAATGGGATCCCCATCTTTGACAATCTTCGTGATTCTTCCATTCTCTATTAATAGATGAAATAGCCCAGTTATTGTGCCTGTAACTCTTTCATTCTCTTTTTGGTAACCACATTCCAAACGTGCATTCTTTAACCAATAGATTGTATTCATGCCCTTCATCCCTTCTTGTAATAGACATTAAATTCTCAGTTCAAAGCAGTTTCACCGGCCAGTCCACCGTAAACCAAATTTCCATTGGCAATCACCGCTGCACGCCTAGATCTCCTGGCAACTGCCTCGGCAGAACATGAAGCATCCACTAATACAACACTTGCATCATCTCCGACATTCGGCCATAAACGGTTACCTTTACGGTCGAGTGTCTTAAGCCCGCCCGTAATGAATTGGAGAGATTGAGACAATGCATATTCATCCTTCCAGTTGTATCTCTCAGCTAACCGACCTGCCTTTTCCAGCATATCTCCTGTCCCGAATGGAGACCAGGAGTCATAAAAACCATCACATCCAAGCGCTACATGTACACCCTTTTCATGCAGTAAATCAATCGGGGGAATGATTCGGTTTATCGGAACAGTAGACATGATGGCCATCCCTAAATTTGATAAAAGGCTTGCCAGTTCATGGGACTCTTCAATAGAAACATCACCAAGTGCAAAAGCATGGCTGACAGCCACTCTGTTTTTCCACCCTGCTTCATCGATGAAAGAAGCCAGTTTCTTGATTGTATAAAATCCCAGATGACCCGGATCGTGTATATGAATATCAATATCTGCATCAAATTCAACAGCTAGATTCACCATTTCATATAGGGAAGCTTCTATATTATTATCCACTCCACCCGGATCCAAGCCACCCACTAAGGACGCCCCTTCTCTCATCGCTTGTCTCATTAACGCAGTTGAGTTCGTTCGGAGCAATCCGTGCTGCGGGAACGCCACGATCTCATGTGTCATTTTACCGTTGAAGCGATCTAGCGCTTTCTGAATTTCTTCCAAATTCTTCAAACCAATGTACGGGTCAATATTAACATGCGTCCTGACATGCGTTGCCCCGCCTTTTAACAAGAGTTGAAGCATCTGCTCAGCTCGGTGCTGTCCTGTTCGTGCAAGTTCAGCAAGCTCCGCCGCTTCTAATTTTAACCGCTCCATTAAATTTGCAACCGGTGTGCATGATTTCCAAGGCATTCCTAAATAGGTCTTGTCAAGATGGTTATGCATCTCTTTAAATGCAGGAAGTGCCAGTAGCTTGCCTGCGTCTTGAACGGGAAGATGAGTTTGCAAAGGAACATTAGCCAATTGAATTTCCTTTATGACTCCATCATTTATATACATATTATATAAGTCGGTCTTCGTTCTATCGATTCTCTCATTCTCAAAAACATATCCACTATCAAGTGTAACGTTAGTAAGCCAGTATGATTTATACATTACATCACTCTCTTTAATAGAAGATTAGACACCTGTCGTCTCAAATGATGAAATAGATCCGCTTACAACGTTGCCCCTGAAGATGACCGCGGCACGTTTTGACCTTCTAGCCACCGCTTCAGCTGAACAGCTTGCTTCAAGCAGAACGATATTCGCCTCATCCCCAACATTTGGCCATGTCTTGACTCCCTCTTGGTTTAATGGGGTCTTCCCTCCTGTTATGAATTGCAGGCTTTTAGCTAAAGAACGTTCGTCAATCATACGGAACCTCTCTGCAAGGCGACCGGCCTTTTCAAGATTATCTCCGATGCCAAACGGTGTCCAATGGTCAGTGATGCTGTCATTACCCAGTTCGACTTTTACCCCTTTTTCATGGAGCAAGGGTATCGGGATCGTTCTGAAGATAGGCACAGTGGATGTTATGGATATTCCTAATTCCGAAAACCTTTCAGCTATACTCGTTGCCTCCGGAACTGAAAGATCGGCCAAACCGCTGGCGTGGCTAACCGTTACCCTTCCTTGCCACCCTGCGTCTTCCGTCATGGATGCAAGACGCTGCATCGTAAAGAGGCCAAGCTGATCTGGATCATGTAGATGGACATCGATATCCGAATTCGATTCTACGGCAATGTCCATGATCGTTTCAAGAGATCGCTCTATATTTTCATCAATGGAGGCAGGGTCCACTCCACCTACAAGATTCGCCCCATACTTCATGGCCTCCCTGATTAGTCCTACGGAATTTGAACGCAATAGTCCATGCTGCGGGAATGCAACGATTTCATATGTCAATTTATCTTTATAACCTTCCAGCGCTTGTATAGTAGCCTCTAAATTTTTCAAGCCTATAACTGGATCTACATTACAATGGGTCCGTATATGAGTGGATCCGTAATCCAATAATAAATCCAGCATTTTTTCTGCTCTTTCTTTGGCAGTTGGCAATAATTCAGGAAGTAACGTCTGCTCTTCCTCTATCCGGGTCTTGACACCATTAATTGCAGGCATACAAGCCTTCCACGGACCACCATAGTACGTTTTATCAATATGAATATGCATTTCTTTAAACGAAGGGACCATCAGCAGGCCGCGCACATCATACTGTGGGTTTTGATCTGTTATAGATTCGTTTGCAGATATAATAGAAGAAATTTTTCCGTTTTCAATCCTAACGTGGTAATTTCCGGTTGCAGTACCAGTAATCGTTTCATTTTCATTATAAGTAAATCCATTTTCCAAGCGTACATTCGTTAACCAATACGATTGTGACATTAAACTCACCCTTCCACTCCAGATTGAACATGCCTCCATTTCATTATAATTGTAAAGGTTAACAATTAATTTCAGAATTTTTACTCGTTTTTAAGTTATTTTTACTTATTGTGCCAAAAAAAGGTTCACCCTAAATGGATGAACCCCTTCTTCTTATCTGATCATCACTTAATCGTTACTCCATTTATATCTAAATAGCCTGAAGGACTGATTGAAAACCCTTTCACTTCTTTCCCGACTGCGGCAACATTTTCAATGACCCTTACAGGAATATATGGAGTATCACCCATCTCGATTTCCTGGGCCTCTGCGTATAGCTCTTTTCGTTTTTCTTCCCCTTTTTCTTTTCTGGCGGCATCTATTAAATCGTCAACCTTTTGATTGCTGTAAAAGAATGTATTCCCGGCCGCCCCCTGTGAATTCGTATGGAAAAGATTATATTGATTATAGTCAGCATCTCCGGTCGCGTTTCTCCAGCTGATGATGAACATTTCCGATTGCCCTTTATTCACTTGTTCCACGAACGATCCGTACTCCATGACCTGTACCTTCAAATTGATTCCGATCCCTTTTAGTTGGGATTGAAGGACTTCTGCCAAGTTGACTCTTTCTTTACTGTCCATCGTTAGGATGGTCGCGTCCAAACCTTTTGAATAACCTGCTTCAGCCATCAATTTCTTCGCTTCTTTAAGATTGTAATCATAGGCTTTCAGATTAGCGTTGTACCCGAATACTTTAGAGCCCATTAAGGAGTTCGCCTTTACACCCACATTATTAAAGACACCTTTAATGATCGAATCCATTTCAATGGCATGGGCAATGGCTTTACGAACCCGTACATCATTGAACGGTTCATTATTGACATTGAACCCTAAATATTCGGTACCATAGCCTTCACTGCGGTAAACATCCATTGCCGCTGAGGATTCCACCTGGTCCATGACAGCGATGGGAAGAGGTTCCGCGATTTGCGCTTCACCCGTTTCTATCATCGATATCCTCGTTGAATCTTCTGGGACGACCTTGAAGATGACCTTATCCACTTTTGGTTCATTTCCCCAATAATTTTTGTTTTTTAACAATGTGATTTCTTGGCCCGGGGACCATGAGTCAAAAACGAAAGGTCCGGTTCCATTCGGTTCTTGGATAATCTTTTTGCCATACTTTTCAATGGTTTTCGGACTGATGATTCCGCCTTCATGATTCGCCAAGATGGATAGCAGTGGAGAAAAAGGTTCCTTCAGAATGAATTGCACGGTATATTCATCTATCGGTTTCACTTCTTTTACCATTTCGAATACCACCGCTCGGGGAGAGGCAACCTTCGGATCTAAAAGTCTATCAAACGTTTTTTTGACCGCATCTGCATTAAATGGTGTGCCATCATGAAACTTTACATCTTCCCGAAGCTTGAATTCCCAGGTCGTGTCATTTACTTGCTTCCATTTTTCTGCTAGCATAGGCTGTATTTCACTATTCTTATCTCGTTGTACAAGACCCTCATAAATTTTATGATGAGTGACACTAGCGGCATTAATCGTGGACATGAACTGCTGATCCAAATTCTCAGCATCTGATAAACGGGCAATGACCAAGGTCCCCCCTTCCTTAGATGCTTTGTTTTGGTCACTTGCTGTTGTGCTTACGTCCTTGTTAGAAGAACAGCCAGTAATTATGAAAACCATGAACATGACTAGAAAAAGCTTTCTTATCCCCTGTTTTAACCCCATGGATTTGGACCTCCCGATTTCATTTTTTGTCATTTATCTAATTATAAGAAATATTCTGACTATTAATTTTGAAAATCTTTACTATCTTTTTCAATTTCTTTACTTGTTTTTGGAAATGCATATTTACGCTTTTGCATGACTGATCGATTCTACGACCCTAAATGACGACTGGAACAATTCTTTCTCAGGAAGCTTTTGATAATCTCTTTCCATATATCCTCTTCTCATCCTATCAAAATACTTTTGTCCTTTATATTTGATCTCATTCAAATCAAGATTGGGGATCACTTGATCTTTCATGACTATTTTTCCGTTTATGATGGATAATTTAACGTCACTCCCAGATCCACTTACGAACATGGTCCGAATGGGATCATCGGTTACACCCATATGATAACTGTCCAAGTCCACCACAATGATATCTGCTTTTGCCCCTGCGGCAATGCGGCCAAGATCGTTCCTGCCAAGAAAAGCGGCGGCATCAAGAGTGACTGACCGAAAGAAATCGGCAAATGTAGAGCCTTCCACTTCCTTTTCCACGATTCGTGAGAGCATGCTGCCTGTCCTGATGTTCTGGAACATATCTGGAGGGAATGTATCCGTTCCAAGTGCTATATTGATCCCTGCCCTTTTATATTTAGCAAATGACTCTAATGCGGACCCATGCCGACCGATGATCAGCGGACAATGAATCACCGTAGTATTCGTTTCTTTTAGCAGCGCTAAGTCATCACCGTGTCCATATTTGGCTTCACTATATCCGGAAACAAAATGGGCATGAGGTATCCCTGTCCTTGGGCCAAGAAAATCCAGGTCATACAAATATTTAATGGGTGTGACACCAAAGGATTCCCATATGGTGTTGAATTCAAAGCTTCCCTGGGCAGCATGAAGCTTTATCGGCACATCCAATTTTTCACTGTAATATTTTGTCTGTTTTAAGATATCTGCCGTTTGGGACTCGATACGCTCTGGCGCAAGCATCCCTCTGACCATGCCTTCGTAGGCTCCATCGAATTTTTCTACAAACTCTACCGCTTTTTGTAATCCAGCTTCCCCAGCCTTTTCATCCCAATGCAGTTTTATCTTTCCGTCAGGCTGGACAACCCTCATTCCGGATTGGAAACTCGGGCCCAGGTAAATTCTTAACCCCAATCCAGCAGCTTGTTCTGCCGCAGATGCCAATTCATCATAGGTTTCAGCCCAGCTTTTATAAAATACGGAAGTAATGGGCATGGCAGTCGTTACGCCATGTAGAATGAGCTGTGAATAAGCATATAAAGATTTAAAGGATTCTTCTTCCGCTGTCATCCATTCCTGATGACCGCTTTTTATATAATTCTCTGACCAGAGAAGATTTTTCTGTCTGTTGGTACCAGCTTCAAAATGTAAAATATCATGGTCAATGTCGCCTAAAGCATTTAAATCAATGAACCCCGGACTAATAATAGCATTTCCGGCGTCCATCACCTCGTCCACTTCTTCGGCATAATTCTTTCCGACATACACAATCGTGTCCTTTTCATAAACGATCTCTGCATTTTCCAAAATGACATGATCGCACCCATCATACCCAATTACATATCTACCTTTAAGCTTGGTTTTCATCTCATTCCCCTTTCCACATTGTGACAGCGTGTTCTTTTTCGTCATATCTTTTTTCATCTACATAGGCCCTGGCGTGTCCCCAAAAGTATTTCGTCGGCTGCATATACTTTTCGAGCCCTGCCCGCTTTATCGTAGAAAAGGCCTCTTCATTGGCTTCGTTCAGCACTGTACTTTCATGAACCGTTCGTACATTCCTACCTTCCATGATCAATTTCCCGTCCACGATGACGTGCTCTACATCATTCGCCACTGCTTGAAATACAAGCCGATGAACGTGCATGAATTCAGGTGTCAGATGAGGCTGGTGCAAATTGACCGTGATGACATCCGCTTTCTTCCCGATTTCGAGGGAGCCGATTTCATCATCCCAGCCAATGCATTTCGCAGCATCTATCGTAATCATTTCCAAAAGCTTTCCTGGAGGTAAATAATAATAGTCCCTAAGTGCTGCTTGATGAACGAACTGTGTTTTCCTCATTGCCTGAAACATATCAAAACTTGTAGAAGGGGAAGTCCCATCCGTCGAGATTGCTACAGTTGCACCCATTTCCAATAATTCGGTTATCGGTGTTCGGGCATGAACCTGCCCAAAACCAGGTGATGCACTGACATTAGTACCTGTTTCCGCTAATATCCTTGCCTCATCGAAGGAAATACCACGACAATGCTGTAAATGGACATCTGGACCCAAAAGGGCATTTTCCTTATCCTGTATCGCTAAATGAATCATCCCGCCAAAAGCGTCGGAATGGATCCTTGTGTCATATTTCCTGGCAATTTCCCTTATTTTTTTCGCTTGATAAAGATCGTGATGACTTAACCCATAAAGCCTGTCAGGAGATGTGGGATTGGAAGGATCCACGGACGTAACGATGACAAATGGTGTAATGAAGGCTCTCGTGCGGTCTTCATTTGCATGATTCAGTGCTTCGATTACAGCTTCTGCCCCCTTCAATACTTCTTCATAGGAAACCTCCTTCACCACCCTTTTCCCGTCAACCCATCGGCTGAATGAATGGGGCCATGGGGGATTGCAAGGACCCGTGCAGACAATCTCCCGAACACCCACTTCGGCGTATGCTTTTGCGTGATTGATTGCAAAGATTGGATCATCGGATCGCGGCATGGAACCTAAAACACTTACTCCCGTTGTCACACCCGCCTTTAATCTCTCAAGAGAAGAGAGCTTTCCTTCGTAGTACCAAAAGTCATCTGTGACAAAATGTTTATACGTATTGGTCATGATGGGCATCCAAAAATCAATATTCTCCATCGCAATCGTTTTAAACATGGAATGTCCACCATGACCATGAACATCTATTAATCCTGGCAATATACATTGATGACTGCAATCAATCACTTTTTTTGCCTCATACTTCGATTTCAGTTTTTCTGTTGCATCTACATCTAAAATTCTTCCGTCGTTTATGGCGATGGCGCCATCTAAAAGTATCCGTCTGTTTTGATCCATGGTAATCACAGTCCCATGAATGAGCAGCAAATCAATCATATTTCCCCTCCTAATCGAGAAGACAGCATAACGGCCTTATGCTGTCTTCCCTCTTTTGATAAATTCTCTACTTCACCGTTATGTCGTCGAGCATTAAATAATTTGCCGGATTCAGCCAAAGTCCTTTAACCGTTTCTCCATAAACAGCCAGGTGTTCATAGTTGCGGATTGGAACATATGGCACTTCTTCTCTTTCAATCTCTTGTGCTTTCGAATATAGTTCCTTACGTTTATCGCCATCTGATTCCTTACGTGCGGTTTCAATCAATTTATCTACTTCAGGATTACTATAAAACGAGCTATTCCCGGCAGCACCTTGGGATTTGCTATCAAAAAGATTGTATTGATTATAATCTCCATCCCCCGTAGCATTGCCCCAACCGCCTATTGAAACCTGGTGCTCACCCTTGGCGGTCGCGTCAATATAAGCCCCATACTCAAGAACTTGGATTTTGACCTTAATTCCAATTCCTTTTAATTGTGACTGTATGACCTCTGCCATGTTTATCCTTTCCTTACGATCACTCGTCGTTAAGGTAATTTCCAAGCCATCCTTAATTCCTGCTTCCTTCAATAGCTTTTTTGATTCATTAATATCATAGTCGTATCCTTTAATATCTGGATCATAGCCAAAAACCTTCGGGCTCATTGTAGAATTCGCTCTCGTACCAACATCGTTATAAACGCCTTTAATGATGGAGTCCACCTCGATCGCATGCGCTACCGCTTTACGGACACGTACATCATCGAATGGCTTATTCTTAACATTAAAGCTTAAGTATTCAACGGCAAGTCCCTCTGTGCGATATAACCCCATCGTATCTGATGATTCAATTCTATCAATCTCAGTCACTGGTACTTGATCGGTCACATGTGCTTCACCCGTTTCAATCATCGCAATTCTCGTAGCATCTTCAGGGACAACCTTGAATACTACCCCATCAATCTTAGGTTTATCTCCCCAGTAGTCCTTATTTTTCGAAAGTTCAATCTCGTCTCCTGATTTCCACGATTTAAAAACAAATGGTCCTGTTCCCACAGGGTTTTGACCTAGTTTGTCACTATGTTCTGTAATGGCTTTTGGACTTAAAATACTGCCTTCATTACTTACTAATATGGACAAAAGAGGAGCATAAGGATATTTCAGCTTGAATTGTACGGTCGTATCATCAATTATCTTGATTTCTTTGATCATTTCCAATTTACCCGCCTGTGGCGAAGATGTTTTTGGATCTAGTATTCTGTCAAAATTAGTTTTTACCGCTTCAGCATTGAATGGTGCTCCATCATGGAATTTCACTCCCTCACGCAGTTTAAACTCCCATGTTACATCATCGAGCTGTTTCCACTCTTTTGCGAGCAGGGGTTGTGGTTTCATGTTTTTGTCAGGAACAACCAATGTTTCATAGACCTTTTCATATACAACATTCGCTGAAGGAATGTCGGTAATGAAGTGTGGGTCCAGCGTAGTCGCATCAGACAGTCGGGCTACGACCAATGTCCCCCCTTCTTTCGCTTCCCTCTCTTGTTCCTTGCTGCCGGTTTGATCTGATGTACATCCAGATAAAACCGATGAGATACCTATTAATGATGCAAATAGTAATCCAACCATACCTTTTCTCATTATTTTTCCTCCCTTTCATACTTCCCTATGTTTTTCAATTACCATTTAACGATAAGTACATCGGGCTTAATCAAATTATAAGAAAAAACAATAGTTTATATTTTCAGAATCTTTACTCATTTTTTTATTATCTTTACTGCTTTTGGCCATCATATTTACTTCGATACTTTTTTTGAATAAATTTAATGAAAGAAAAGGAGGAAGTGCCATGAAGCCAGAGGTCGTTATCAATAATACCAATTTGAATGTAAACAAAAAAAAATCTTCAAGACTGCAACGATGGACAGCCTTTTATAAAAAGTTCAAGCGAAATAAATTGGCATTGATAGGAGGATACATTGTACTCTTTTATATTTTACTAGCCATTTTTGCCCCTCTCATTTCACCACAGGATCCCTATGAAATTGATTTAGTCAATAAACTCCAGCCTCCCACAGCCGACCATTGGATGGGAACGGATGATAAGGGACGGGATATATTAAGCAGATTATTATATGGAACCCGTCTTTCATTAACGGTGGGATTTGTCTCGGTATTCTTCGGGGCGCTCATCGGCATAATCTTAGGATTAATAGCAGGCTACTATGGAAAATGGATTGATACCGTCATCATGAGGATCGTGGATGTCCTGCTTGCTTTCCCAGGAATATTGCTTGCCCTTGCCATCATCAGTGCTCTAGGGCCAAGTTTAATAAACGTAATGGTAGCAGTTGGTGTCTTTTCCATTCCTATGTTTGCACGAATTGTACGGGGTTCCACACTTTCAGTCAGGAGGCTTGAATATATCGATGCCATTCGCGCATTAGGAGCAACTGACTTCACGATCATTTCCAAACACATTTTTCCTAATATTCTTTCACCTGTCATCGTTCAAGCTACATTGCGCCTGGCTACTGCCATTCTATCTGCAGCCGGCTTGTCTTTCCTGGGGCTCGGAGCCCAGCCTCCTTCTCCAGAATGGGGAGCGATGTTAAGCAGCGGACGGGATTATTTATTCAGCGCCCCCCACATCGCTTTATTTCCGGGAATCGCCATTTCAACACTTGTACTCGGATTCAATGTCTTCGGGGATGGACTTAGAGATGCCCTTGACCCAAGAATGAAAAAATAAGGAGGAGAGAATATGTTTGTATTCATTGTCCGGAGAATATTGCAAACCATACCGGTATTACTTGGAGTAAGTCTTGTCGTTTTTCTCATCATGCAGATGGTTCCCGGAGACCCGGCAACCCTGCTTGCAGGTGAAGGGGCGACTAAAGAAACGATTGAAATGATTCGGCATCAGCTTGGCTTGGACCGCCCAATCCTCTATCAGTACTTTGACTATGTGATCCATGCTGTACAAGGGGATTTTGGTGAATCTCTTCGCAGCAGCCGCCCTGTATTGGACGAGATTTTGGTCCGCTTGCCCATCACACTTGAACTCGCACTGGCAAGTATTTTCATAACCGTCGTCCTTGGAATGGTGGCCGGAATCATCTCGGCGACCAAGCAATACTCAGCATCGGACATTTCCATCATGATCGTTGCGTTATTAGGAATCTCATTACCTAGTTTTTGGTTAGGTCTGATGCTTATCTACTTTTTTTCCGTTAATCTTCAATGGTTTCCTGTTTCAGGCTGGGGAACGTTTAAACACATGATTCTTCCCGCCATAACCCTAGGGGCGGGTGGTGCTGCAATTGTTGCCAGAATGACCAGGTCAAGCATGCTCGAAGTCGTTCGCCAGGATTATATTCGAACAGCAAAAGCCAAGGGATTAAAAGAACATGTCATCATTTATAAGCACGGTCTAAAAAATGCGCTCATCCCTGTCATTACAGTCGTTGGTCTTCAGTTCGGTGCCCTCCTCGGCGGCACCGTGTTAACAGAGTCCGTATTTGCCATCAATGGACTTGGCAGATTAATCGTTGATGCCATTAGAACGAGAGATTTACCGATGGTTCAGGGGGGCGTCCTTATTGCATCCGTAATCTTTGTATTTATGAATTTAGCTGTAGATGTCCTCTATCGATACTTTAACAAGCGGATAGACTTAAATTAAGGAGGTACTAAGATGAAACAGTTTGATGAAAAAATACTGGAAGTTAAAAATTTGCAGACTTACTTTTTTACGGATGAAGGGACGAGTAAAGCAGTTAATGGAATCAGCTTCACCCTTAACAAAGGGGAAACGCTTGGGATTGTAGGGGAATCAGGAAGTGGTAAAAGTATAACGTCCCTATCACTATTACG
This sequence comes from Peribacillus sp. NPDC060253, assembly GCF_042727425.1. Taxonomy (NCBI): domain Bacteria; kingdom Bacillati; phylum Bacillota; class Bacilli; order Caryophanales; family Bacillaceae; genus Peribacillus; species Peribacillus sp. NPDC060253. The sequence goes on along the minus strand of NZ_JBHXAS010000022.1, from coordinate 11,684 downwards.
GCTAATTCAATCCCCTCCCGGAAAAATCACAGGTGGCAGCATCCTTTTTAAAGGGGAGGACCTGCTTACAAAGACTGAAAAACAGATGCGGTCCATACGCGGCAATGAGATTTCGATGATTTTTCAGGAGCCCATGACATCATTGAATCCCGTTTATTCAGCGGGTGAGCAAATTGCAGAGGCCATCCGGCTCCATCAAAAGCTGGGAAAGAAAGAAGCTTGGAACAAAGCGGTCGACATGCTTCGGCTTGTCGGAATCCCCTCACCTGAAAAAAGGGCCAAACAGGAGCCACATGAGCTAAGCGGCGGGATGAGGCAAAGGGTCATGATTGCTATGGCGCTAGCCTGCCACCCTGAGGTATTAATAGCGGATGAACCTACAACTGCGCTAGATGTGACGATTCAAGCCCAAATTTTAGAGTTAATAAAAACGCTGCAAAAGGATTTCGGTACGGCTGTCATCTTGATCACTCATGATTTAGGGGTCGTATATGAAACATGTGATCGAGTAGCGGTCATGTATGCCGGAAAAATCGTTGAATACACACTGGCAAAAGAGATCTTCACAAATCCTAAACATCCTTACACCATTGGTTTATTAAACTCCCTTCCACGTCTCGACATGGATCAGGAAGAGCTGACCACCATACCTGGGACAGTTCCGAGCCCGTACAATATGCCCAAAGGCTGCAGCTTTGCACCCCGTTGTGCACATGCGAAGAGAATTTGTGAACAGGCTGTGCCGGATCTCCAATCCACCGGCCCAAGTACCCAGGTCAGCTGTTGGATGTTTACCCCCCAATGGGAGCAAGATCATGACGTTCAAGAGAAAGTAGGGGTTTAATGATGGGAGTATCAGTTGAAGAAAAAAAGGTTCTGCTTAAAGTAGATCAATTAAAACAATATTTCCCAATCAAGGGTGGGTTTTTCGGAAGAACCATTAATCATGTAAAAGCTGTTGACGACATTACCTTCCATATTTATCAAGGGGAAACCTTGAGTATAGTCGGGGAATCCGGCTGTGGTAAATCGACAACCGGACGTGCCATTCTTCGATTGGACGAACCTACGGGTGGGAGTATACACTTTCAGGAAAAGGATCTACTTAGTTTGGGTAAAAAGGAAATGAGAAAGACACGGAAGGATTTGCAAGTTATTTTCCAGGACCCATTTGCCTCCCTTAATCCTAGACAGACAATAGGACAAATTCTCGGAGAAGCCTTAGCCATACAAAATGTAGTGCCTAAAGAAAACCGAAAATCCAGGATTGAAGAATTATTGGGCCATGTCGGCTTGAGACCAGAATCCATGGAAAGATACCCGCATGAGTTCAGCGGCGGCCAAAGGCAACGGATCGGTATTGCGCGGGCACTCGCTGTAGATCCAAAATTGATCATATGTGATGAAGCCGTATCAGCGCTTGATGTCTCCATTCAAGCGCAGGTGCTGAATTTATTAAAATCTTTACAGCGAAAATTCGATCTAACCTTCCTTTTCATTTCACATGATTTAGGCGTGGTCAGACATATTTCCGATCGTGTAATGGTCATGTATCTTGGAAAAATAGTCGAGATTGCTGACAAAAAGTCCATTTTCGAACAGCCGCAGCATCCATATACACGGGCATTGCTATCTGCTATCCCAGTACCGAATCCCGTGCAGGAAAGAGAACGAATTCTATTGACGGGTGATGTCCCCTCACCTATCGATCCTCCAAACGGCTGTCGCTTTCATACACGGTGCCCTTTTGTGATGGATATCTGTAAAACACAGGTACCCGAATTGAAACGATCCGCACAAAATCATCAAGTGGCTTGTCACATTGTTTCATAAGTTGTAGATTTCCCGAGGAGTCTTTAGTAAGATACTAATAAACAGAATAATTCAAGTTATATAAAAACAAAATAATCAGAGGTTATCCATGCTTAGTTACGAGGGATTCACGTTAATTATCATGCTCTTCATTTTAGCTCCTATCATGGGAGCTATTGCTCTTTTATTTCTATTCATCTTTGAAAAGAGGATCGATCTTCTTGAAAATAAAAACAAAGAGATACGCCTGGAACAAGCACTGCAGGAAGCGCAATATAATAAATTGAACCAGCAAATCCAGCCTCACTTTTTATTTAATACACTAAACGTCATATTAGGCTTGGCCCGCCTCAACAGGACGGCAGAATTGATCCGTGCCTTGGAGGCATTTTCCCAATTCTTGAAATTCAAGTATAAAGCATCTGAACCATTGATTCCCCTTTCCCAGGAAATTCAGTATACTCAGCATTATCTCGACATCCAAAGTCTTCGCTTTGGTGATCGCCTTAAGATTGATATGGTGTGCCCCGACCAATTATCAATCGCACTGGTACCCCCTTTCATTCTCCAGACTTTAGTGGAGAATTCATTTAAGCACGGGTTAGAAAAAAAAGTGGGGGAAGCCCTTTTGCATATCCGCTTCCATCAGAATTCGCAGACGGTATATTTGGAAGTGAAGGATAATGGGTTAATGGGAAATACCACTACCTTTACAGACGAAGGCGGCCATGGACTGGACAATATCCAAAAACGTTTATATTTGTATTTCAGTGACCGTGCACAATTAAATATATCTTCCAATGAATCGGGAACAATGGTTAAGGTATCATGGCCACTGGTTTATGATAAGAAAGTTGAGGAGGCAAACCAAGAATGAATGTATTATTAGTTGATGACGAACCATTAGTCCTTGAACAAATGGAATATATGATTCAGTCCATCTACCCTTTTTGGAAGTTTCACAAAGCAGCAGATGCTGTTCAGGCTCTTACACTCAACCAAAACTATAAAATTAACCTCGCTTTCTTGGATATTAATCTACCTGGACGATCCGGTCTTGAATTTGGTGAAGATCTGAGGGCGTTGAACAAAGATGTGGAAATCATTATGGTAACCGCGCATCAAAGCTTCGATTACGCCCAGCAATCGATAAGGATCGGTGTCGTTGATTATTTAACGAAGCCTGTCATTGAAAGTGATTTGCGTAAAGTGCTTTCTAGGTATAATGAAAGGGAGTCTTCTCATCATTATTCAAGCTTGATTCATCATTCGCTTTCATTTATTCACGAAAATTATGCTGAAAAAATCTCCCTTTCGGACATCGCTCGGGAAGTGCATACGAACCCAACTTATTTAAGCAGGAAATTCCATGAAGAGGTCGGCACTTCCTTTTCGGAATATTTAATGCAATATAGAATTAAAGCCGCAAAAAGGGCCTTGACCAATAACACTAGTTGGAGCATCTCTGACGTCGCTGAAAATTCGGGTTTCAATAGTCAGCATTATTTCAGCACTTTATTCCGTAAAATAGAGGGAATCACACCCAAGGAGTTCCGCGAGAAAGGAAAATGACATTGCTTCCACGTACATTTCAAGAATACGTACAAGGCCCCATTCAAATTGGTATGGGCTTAGGGATCATCTCCCTCCTGGCACGTTGGGTGACAGGGACAACGATATTATCCTCACCAGAATCGATGGTGAAGTATGGAGTTTTCGGAGGAATTGGCTATGCGCTAATGGGAGCGATCGCCCTGTTCATGTTCAGTTTCATCGGGAAGAGGGTTCGGCAGGATTTTCCCGTGGGATTGACTATGGGGGACTATTTAAAAACCAGGCTTCATCCTTTGGGATATTGGATCTTGATGTTGATACTGGTCATGACCAGCTTACACATATTATTCATTCAAGGAATGGCCGCATCCACCCTATGTCAGTTTCTTTTCGATACGCCGCTATATGTCGGGCTTTTCTTTTTCTTCGGTTTTTGTGTTCTCTATGCTGGCTTCGGCGGGTTAAAACTCATTCATGGTCTTGCAGCTTTTCAAGTCGTCTTCATGTTTGCCGCCGTTATCTTAATTCCTTTATACTTTTTCATCAAGGAAGGGATAGAACCTGTTTATGAAGGGATTCGTTTATACCATCCCTATATGCTCGTAATCAATAAGTATGATCTGTGGAGTTTTCTTTTTGCAGGGCTTCTTGTAGGGTTCGGCCAGTTTTTCTTTGACCTGACATCATGGCAGCGTTTATTCATGATAGAACTGAAAAAGGTTCCCTTAACCTTTTCATTAACTGGCGTTATATGGCTCATATTCCCGCTCTCCTTTTCATCCCTGTTCATCATGGTTATCTTTACTGGCGGCTTCACTGATATACACTCGATTTTAGCTGGTTTGGCAAACAAGATAACGACACCATTCTTTTTCATTCTTTTTGTACTCTGTGCTTTCAGTGCAATCACCTCAACTTTCGGTGCCTGCCTGCATTCATTAGTAAGCTTACTTGTAGCCAATCTTATAGAACCCTTCCAAACCCAAAAAAGCGACCAGCAAAAGATTAGGATGGCCTATCTTCTTTCCATCTGTATCGGAGGATTGGTTTTCATTGCTACCCTTTTCTATTCCCCAAACCTATTAGAGCTTTTATTTTATTCTGGCAATATATACTCAGCATTACTGGCTCCCATTCTGGTGATAGTATTCAGCAAAGGGAAAGTCGCTGATTTCATACCGATAAGTGCCGTCTTGGCCATTGTGGCGTCATACATCCTCCAGCCTTATGTAAGTGAATTTCAAAGCATATGGTTTAGTGGATTGACTTCACTTACCATCATCGTGATTTGTACTATTATTGCCTTCATCAAGAACAAATGGGCTATTCGTAATAGTTAAATCCTTTTCCCGATTTTACCTTTGTAATCTATTGAATGATTATAACGAAACAAAAAAGTTGCCGACGTCAAGTCGGCAACTTTTTGTTTTAAAAGGCGAATCACCCAATTAGGGAGCACCTCATCCTGTAAAACTATTTTTTAGTAAAATTCACCTTATTCAAACCAGAAATATTAATACGATCTCCTGATTTTAGTGTGGTTGTTACGCTTGTTACTGAATAATCATCACGTTCATTTGAAAGGATTTCATTTACAAGTAAACGTTGTCCCCTGTATATAAATAAATTCCCGGATGAACTCGAAGTCGTAATTCTATATTTTCCGGCCGCTATATCTTTACCGACTGTCCAGTATCCAGCATGCAGTGTATTCGATTTAACATTGGAGACTTTAGTAAACTGTACACTGTCCAGTCCAGAAATTTCAATACTATCCCCCGTTTTTATATCCGTTGTAACGACTGTCACACCAAAACCATCATCTTCACTTGATAGAATCTCATTTACATACCGATCGTAGTCATTCATACTGATGAATAAATTACCACTGCCGGATTTCGTAGTGATTTTATAACGGCCTGCCGGTAAATCTTTGCCTGCCTTCCATTTTCCCGCACTTAAACTTTTACTATAAGGTACATGAATCGTGGTGGTACTTGATTTACCATTTATAGTCGTAGCTGTAATCTTGGCCGTCCCTACACCTACTGCTGACACCTTTCCTTTACTATCCACTTTCGCTATTTTCGTATTGGAAGATTTCCACTTCACTGCTTTATTCGTTGTATTACTTGGGCTTACTGTTGCAGATAAAGTTAAGCTTTTACCTTTATTTATAGTAGCGGAAGTCTTGTTCAGCTTAACTGATTTTGCCATGATTGGAGCTGTAACGGTTACTTTTACCTTAACATCCTTTGCACCTTTAACGGTTGCCGTAACAGTGGTCGTTCCTTTTGCTTTGCCAGTTACTTTCCCTTTGCTATCCACTGTTGCTATTTTTGTAGAAGCAGATTTCCACTTCACTGTCTTATCTGTACTATCAGAAGGTGAAACGGATGCACTCAATGTTCCTGTTTTGCCTGCTGTAATCGATAAACTGGTTTTATTTACTTTCACTGTTTTAGCGGAAACTTTTACTGCTACTGTTTTCATCACTTTCGTATTATCTTTTGCAGTCGCCGTAATGGTAGCCGATCCGTTGGCAATTCCTTTAATGTTGCCTTTTGAATCTACTTTTGCCACTTTTTCATTTGAGCTTTTCCATAAAATCGTTTTATTCGATGCATCTGAGGGAGCTACCGTGGCAGTAACTTTTATAGTTTGATTATTAGTGAGATTTAATGTTGATTTACTTAACTTCAAACTAGTTGGTACAATATTCGTCACTGTAACTTGAATGCTTTTTTTTATGGATGCATCACCTTTTGCTGTTGCAGTGATGGTCGTACTTCCAGCTTTAAGTGCTTTTACATAGCCTTTCCCATCCACTGTCGCAATTTCCGGATGACTGGTTGTCCAGCTAACGCTTTTATTAACAGCAGTAGAAGGGTTTATCGTAGCCTTTAACTGTGTGGTTCTGTTTACAATTAAGGACAAACTGGAATTACTTAACGTGATACTTTTGGGAACGAGGATTTTTTCTTTAAAACTCATCGTGCCGATTAACGATGAGATGTACACTTTATCCCCTTCTGAAACCGTGTATTCAATAGGCTCATCATAATATAGGCTGAAGGAATCCTTTTCATTATATTGGTTATCCAACATGGTTATATATGCCGTATCATAGTCGTCCTTCGGGTGATCAATGGCTAACGAATATGTTCCTGCGGGAATATCCGTGCCTACCTCATAATAACCAGCGGATATATTTTTCAAATCCATTTTCGAGATCTGCTGTACCTCTATATCAGACCCACTATCATAGGGATTGACATCAATTTGGTCTCCCTCTTTTAAACTTACCGTAAATTGTTTAGACGAGTATCCATCATCACTAAGCGTTTCATAAATGATATCGTTATCTCCTCGACTGATGGAAATGTTTGCTGTACCTTCAGGGATACTGAATTTAGTTAATCCTGCGGATATCTCCTTCCCTGCTGTATATGTCCCATCACTTAACTTAAGACTACTTGTAGCTTGAACCGTCTTACTGCCTAACCCAATCGATAGTGAAAGTATCATCATGATAATCACTTTTAAAAATACGTTCCTCTTCATAGGTAAACCATCTTCCTTTTTCAATTTTTTTAAGCATATTCTTGCTAATAAGTATATCGACAGCAAATATCATATTTTTATTATGCAATAGATTAATGGAATTGTATGGATATTTTTATTTTTTTTGATTTTTTGATATTCGGAAGTGATCGCTGAAAAGATTAATAGAGGTACTTGAATTGTATATTTTGCGGTAAGCCTTGCTTTAAAGGGTTAAGAGTCTTGATCTATAATGATCAGGACTCAAGAATGAAGACTTTAGACGAAATCGATATAACTGATTTTTCCTAGAGTTTGTTTTTAGGGTTTGTATATTTTCGAACGTTGATTTCCGCTCCAGGTACTCGCTTTCCGCGGGCGGTCCGCCCTCGTCGCTCTTTGCGCCTGTGGGGTCTCCCTTGGACGCGTATTCCCGCAGGAGTTTCGCACACCCGTTCCAATCAACTTTGTTTTAAATGGAACCGTGCCTACAAACTGTCTTGATCTATAAAGATTAATCTATTAATTTGCATATAAACTCCCATCCAGACCTGCGGAGCCAAATATACCAAAACTTAGCTTTCCACCTTTTTGAAATACCGATAAACCTTTTCTAATTTTTGGGTTTGTTTCCCCTTCGGACTTTCCATATTACCGAATTCAAAAAACTTCACTTTTTTGATTCCGACAAAATTGAATAACGCTCTTTTCATCAATATTTTATGCGCATCATTCAACCAGAGAAGCGGATACTTTGCAGGTCCCTTCATCGTTGACACACATACGACCGACTTTCCTTTTAAAAGACCTTCCGGTAACAGTCCCGACTTATCCTTGTAGGCAAAATTCGAAGCAAATAATTGATCAATGTACCCCATCAGCATTGCGGGAGGCCGCCCCCACCAGATTGGATAGACAAAGACAATCTTGTCAGCCCAAGTAATTTGATTTCTATATTTTTCAAGATGAGGATCACGATGCATATCACGCCTTCGCTTATGCTCATTGAAAACCAAAAGTGGATTAAAGCCCTCATCATATAAATCCAAAACCTGCAGCCCCTTTATTTTAGGGTTCTCTTTACTTCCTTTGATGACTTTTTCTAGAAAGGCATAACTCAAACTCTTGTGATTGGGATATGTGTAAATGATCAGCATGTTCATGACGTTCCCCCTATTTAATTATCATTTGATAACCATAATATATTCTTTTCGCATTTTGTTGTCAAATGATAATTGTGTTTTGATAATATTTTTGATATCTTCTCAGTAAGAGGTGAAAGTTATGGACAAAAAAGCTCTTTTTGATAAATGGGTGGCATTTACAACTTCCGTTCATCAAGTGACTCACGAATTAACACAAAACGCGAAATCTGATTCCATTACGCCAGTTCAATATAACATTCTTGAATACATTACAGTCAGTCAGCCTGTCACACCAAGTGAAATCAGTGATTGTCAGCATATATCCATGCCTAACACGAGCCGTGAACTAAAAAAATTAAGCGAAAAGAATTTAATTGAAAAAGTAAGTGATTCGGAAGATAGACGAAAGCAATACATCCATCTCTCTAAAGAGGGGGAAATGATGATGAACGAGGCCTTTGCAATCGTGGAATCCCGTTTCCAAAGCCGACTGCAGCATGCTTCGAAGGAAGATTTAGCGGATATTGAGCGCGCAATGGATATTCTTCAAACAAAACTATTTTACTGATGGACCTGAATACGAAAATGGCTCCCCCGACCGAAGTTGACAACAAATCACCTTCAATCGAGGGAGCTCCTTTATTATCTCCAAACACTAGCGGGTTTTTAATTCAAACTCCATTTCATCCTCATTCGCGCTTAATGAGAAGAATGTTCTAGAATCCTTCTTTTGTAATTCAGCCTCACACTAGTTGACTTCTCTAATCCTATACTCAGGTACCGCAAAAGGTCCGGTAAGGTTTTGTTGACGCGGGAAGTGTGGAGTACTCAGCTTGTTCTTCGGAGTGTGCATAAGGGTTCGAAAGGGCATCCAAAAGCTTTTCCATCACGCTGTAGTCCCCTTTTTTCTCGGCTGCCTCGAGTGCTTCTTCCACCCGGTGGTTCCGTGGGATCACCGCAGGATTGCTGTTTTTCATCAACTGAGTCGAGGATGCTTTCGATTCCTGCTCCCTGCCTAGTCTCGCCTGCCAGAGCTCATACCATTGAACGAATTCCGGTGCCCCAAAAAGGACCGAATCCTCCATCGTATCAAAGGTTAAAGCTCGGAAAGTATTAGTATAATCAGCACCATGCTTCTTCATCATAGTGAGAAGTCCATTAATTAAGGCTTCATCCTGTGTTTCTTCGTTAAATAGCCCCAATTTCGCTCTCATTCCCGCTAGCCAATTAGAGTGGTATATCTCATTAAACTCAGAAATCTTATCCTGTGCCAGTTTGACGGCCTGCTCCTGATCATCGTGCAGCAGTGGCAATAGGGATTCGGCGAATCGCGCAAGATTCCACCCTCCAATAAGCGGCTGATTGCCATAGGCATAACGGCCTTGTTGATCAATGGAGCTGAATACCGTTTCCAGATCATAGGCATCCATGAAGGCACAAGGGCCATAATCGATGGTTTCCCCACTAATTGTCATGTTGTCGGTGTTCATCACCCCATGAATGAAGCCGACCAGCTGCCATTGGGCAATAAGCTTGGCCTGACGAGTGATCACTTCCTGAAATAGTGAAAGATAGCGATTTTCATCTGCTTCAACGTCTGGATAATGGCGCTTTATTGTATAGTCGGCAAGGGTCCTGAGTTCTTCGACCGTGCCCCATTTTGCAGCGAATTGAAAGGTTCCGACGCGCAGATGACTGGCAGCCACACGGGTCATGATGGCCCCGGGCAGCCTGGTTTCGCGGATTATCGTTTCACCTGTTGTCACCACTGCCAGACTTCGGGTGGTAGGAATGCCTAGTCCATGCATCGCTTCGCTGATGATGTATTCTCGCAGCATCGGTCCAAGTGCAGCCCGTCCATCACCACCGCGGGAGTATGGCGTTCTTCCTGGACCCTTCAGCTGAATATCAACCCTCTCACCTTCAGGCAAGATTTGCTCGCCAAGCAGCACTGCCCGTCCGTCACCCAACATGTTAAAATGCCCGAATTGATGCCCCGCATAAGCTTGAGCAAGTGGCAAAGCACCTTCGGGAATCTCGTTTCCGGCAAACACCGCTACGCCATCCTCGCTTTCCAACGTCGAAACGTCCAAACCAAGGGATTCTGCCAACCGTTCATTGAGAATGACCAACTCCGGTGAGCTTACAGGAGTCGGGTTCGTGCTGGTGAAAAACTTTTCCGGAAGACGGGCATAACTATTGTCTAAATTCCATCCTGTTTCATTACTCTTAGTCATAGCTTCTCCTTTTCTTCTTTTGTCTTTTTGTATAATGTTCGTTCTCTCATCATTCAGTTAATACACACGATAAAACTCAGTTGCAGTCCATTTTAATGTCTACTTCTGCCAATTAATTATACCGTTTCTACATAAAAATGGCTCTTTTTAAGTCATGTATCACAGTTGATAAAATTTCTATTTTTTATACCATCATTTTGTAATACGGTTAACCATAATATTTAAAGGTGCAAATTAAGTAGAGAGAACTATGATACTCCATTAAAAACACTGAAGTATTTTCTACTTGATTTAATGTAGATTTCTCCATGAATGCCGCCTTTAGCTCCTAAAATTAAAGGCTTTGTTCAAGATTAGTGTTGATTTTTTGAACAAATAAAAAGAGACCACCTAATAAGTAACGGGTTCCCTTTTGAGGTGCAAACATTGCAAATCACATTATATTTTTTGTCACTAATATCCATGCAATTCTCAATGGAATTCTCTGAGTAAATAACATCAATAAACGCAAAGAAGGGATAGCTTAATGGCTATCCCTTAATTACTCTAACGACTCCCGTTAAATAAAATTTGTTGTCTGTTTTTATTGAGTGTCTTCGTCGCTTTTGTACTCCAAAATATCACCTGGCTGACAATCCAAATTCTCACATATCGCTTCTAATGTTGAAAAACGAACCGCTTTTGCTTTCCCATTTTTCAGAATGGAAATATTCGCCACAGTAATTCCAACCCTCTCAGAAAGCTCCGTTACGCTCATTTTTCGTTTTGCTAACATCACATCAATATTAATAATAATTGCCATATCCTCCACCTCAGACCGTCAAATCATTTTCTGATTTTATGTTAATCGCTTCTTGTAGAAGCCGTTGGAGGATAGCAGCAAAAACGGCGATAACCAACGAAGCAAAAATGATGATGAGTCCTATTAATCCAATAGGAGGGTCAACTTTCTTCGCAATAAAACGAAAGAGTGGCAAACCTAATACATACAAACCACTGATTGTAATTGCACAACACTTTATGTTCTTTAACGCCTTTACAGATAATTCCGAGAACGCTGTGTTCTCGTCAATATACCGTAAAAGATTGAAAGCCTGATAGAGAGCAAAGTAAAAAGGCACAGCCGCTCCATACATCACGATGAAAACGAGATATTTCATTGGGGCAATATTCGGATACATTTTTGCTGCGAAATTCGCCATATGGGGCACTAAAAATATACATAAAGCAAGCACTGCAATTCCAGCCAGAAAAATAATTACCTTTAAGAAAGTGGTTGAGCCTCGTTTAACATTCATTTAAAACACCTCACTTATTTAATGACAACATGATTTTAGCATATCATTTATCGTTTAACAATAAATTCGTATTGTTTTTTATTATATTATTATTG